>JAGFXG010000216.1 GCA_017860985.1 Deltaproteobacteria bacterium | reverse complement strand
CGATTTGTTGCTGCAACGATTCGGGTGTCTACCTCTATTTGTTCTCTTCCCCCGACGCGTTCGATGGTTTTTTCCTGCAGAAATCGCAGCAGTTTTACCTGAAGGGTCAACGGAAGATCTCCGATTTCATCAAGAAAAAGAGTTCCTCCTTCAGCCATTTCAAATCGCCCCTTGCGCTGGACATGGGCGCCGGTGAACGTTCCTTTTTCATGCCCGAATAATTCACTTTCAATAAGATTCTCAGGAATGGCGCTGCAGTTAATTGGAATAAAAGGCCTGGACGCGCGAATACTCAGCCGGTGAATGGCACGGGCGACGAGTTCTTTGCCGGTGCCGCTTTCTCCCCTGATCAAAACGGGCACGTCGGTTGTTGCCACTTTGCGGATGGCGGAAAAAATATCCTGCATTTTCGTGGACGTTCCGATCATGCCTTCAAAAGTGTCGCCGCTCAGGCGTTGACGCAATTCCCGCTGTTCCTGTTCCAGCTGGGAAACATGGAACGCCCGTTTGAGCACAACTTTCAGTTCATCCAATTCAATGGGCTTGTAAAAAAAGTCGTATGCGCCTTTTCCAACAGCGCGCAGGGCATGTTCTTTTTCACCGCGTCCGGTGATGATGATTACTTTTGTGTTGCCATACTCATCAAGAACGTAATCCAGAACAGCAAACCCTTCTTCGACGCCGGCGGGATTCGGCGGCAGTCCCAGGTCAAGCGTGATCACGGCCGGCTGTTCTTTGTTAATCAGGGCGATGGCGCTTGGCCGGTCTTCGGCCAGATAGACGTCATAGTCTCCCGTCAACGCCCATTTCATCTGAGTGCGTAGATCTTCATCATCGTCGATAATCAACAGCTTTTGCTTTTTCAATACAACACCTCGTTACAAGAGTTATTCACGATTTCTTCCCAGCGGCAACAGAATTCTGAAAGTGGTTCCTTTGCCTTCCTCGCTTTCTGCGCTCAGTTTACCGCCATGTGCATCAATAATGGTTTTACAATGATAAAGGCCGATTCCCATCCCCTGCTTCTTTGTCGTCTGAAAAGGGCGGAAAAGATTATTCTCCATAAATTCTTTGGACATGCCGCAGCCGGAATCACTTATGGAAACTTCCACCCAGTTGTCCTGCAAAACGGTAGTAACGAAAATCTTGCCGTCATTTCCTGTTGCATCATATGCGTTCATGAACAAATTTTCAAAAACTTTGTGCATTTGTTCCTGATCGATCATCAGCACGGGCAGGTTTGGGTGATAACTCTGATGCACAGGAATCTTAACATATTCTTTCAAATCATGGATGGATGAGGCGATCAGGTCATTGATGCCGGTTTCACGAAAAGAAAGGTCAATTTTTTGACTCAGCAGAGAAAGCCGGCTGCTCATTTTGTTTATTTTATCCACACTTTGCTTCATCGTTTTTAGCGCATCTGCCTGAAAGTCCGGGTTGTCCATGTACTTGGGCAGGTTCTGTGTAACCAGAGACAGCTTAGACGCCAGGTTTTTCAAATCATGCATAAAGAAGGCGGACATGGTTTGGAACGCTTCCAGTTCCTTGGTCTGGCGAAGGCGCTCGGATAGCCTCAAACTCAACAATGATGCCGCCGCCTGATCAGAAATGGTTTTAATCAGCTCCGATTCTTCAAAGGTCAGCGATTCATAGAAAACCTTTTCACTTAAGGTCATGATTCCAATCAACTGGCCGGCAGCGTTCAGAGGGACGCAATAGCGGATTTGCGATTCTTTTGTTTCCAGTGGATAGGTATGGGCCAGATCAGAAACCCAGTCATCCTCGCGCCCTTTCAAATCAACCGGCATGTTTTGAGTGCTCATGGCTCTGATCAGTTTCACTCCGCCCTGTCTGAAATAATCCATTTCTTCAAACTGGGCCGCTGTAAAAACCGTTGATCCGCCAAATGATAATTGTTCCTGTTTTTCGTCAACAAGCCAGATGCTGACGGAAAGAATCTGCAGGGTATCCGAAACCATCTTGACAATGATGCTGCACAGTTCATCTGTTTTGGTGACGGAGGCGGTTCGCTCTGTGAAGTCTCCCCATATTTTCTGATAATCGTATTGGGGGCGCTTGAAATGTCTGCTGATGAAACGTTTTCTTTTTATGCGGAGCCGGTCGGAAAGCAGAAAAGCAGCCAGGACAATGACCGTGATAAAAATCAGGAAAACAATCAGGTTGATATTTTTGACCCATTCGAAATGCAGAAGAATCCAGGCAATGAGTCCCAGCGATATGAAATACATGCCGACAATCAGGACGGTGAAGGATGTATAGAGAAACTGGTGTGAGAGCTGAATGCCGGACTCCAGCGGTTTGCCGCGGAACAGCGATCGGAAAATCAAAAGGTCCGCAATAAGCAGAGCGCCGAGATCAACAATATAAAGCCCCGTGTCCACGCCATTGAAGAGGACAACCTGGCTGTCCGTAAAAAGCCGGATTGCGAAAATGCCGCCAATCCCCAGAAACATGAATTTAGTCTGCCATCGAATGTGTCCGGTGGAATGACGAAACGTTCTTTCCAGATTCATCACAACGGCAATGGAGATGATGACAGACAGGACATGCCACAGATAACCTGCCCATCCGATGCGGATGAACAAGGTCTGTGAATCATGAGGTGCCAGAACCAGGGAAATAAAATCCTGATTGAAAAGAACAATCAGGCATAGCGGCGCCGCGGCCGCCAGCAGTAAAACCCATTTCCACCGGGAGATCTGTTCTGCGTAATTCGTTCGCGAAAAACTTATTGCAAACATCAGCCAGACGGCCGGGACAATGGATGATATGATATACAGCTGACGCTGCCAGAAAAGAAATTCAGCAAGCGCTTCTGCGCGGTATACAAAACCGGTAAGGGCAGCCTCTATAGCCAGAAGCGTCATGCCAGCCACAAAGATACCCTGAACAAACGAACGCGGACCGCGGTAAATACTGACGGCAATCACAGCAATGGTAACGCCTGCAGCTACAAATGAAAGCCCTGTATTAAAATCCATGATTCATCCGTATGAGTTTCTTTTGCTTCTTTATATAATGATGAATAAAAAATCCTCTACCCGTTTTCTGTAAATTTTTCTGATCTCCTCAACAAAAACAATATCGGCGCCAGAAGAAGCAGCGCCAGGATAAAAAAAGGTGTGCCACCCTCTCTGTGCAGAGAGCTTGTGAGAATTACCGGATCAACATAATTTCCCAGCAGAGAAAGCGTTAAAATCCGGATGCTGTTTTTAAACATGGCAATCAACACTGCGCAGATCACAAGAAAGATTTGCTTCCAAAGGGATTTCAAAAACATATAACCGGCCAGAACAGAGACAATAAAAATAGCCATACTTGAGCGGATGCCGCTGCATTGCCGGGCAACTTCAACGCTGATATTGGATAGCTGAAAAACATAACCGTCTCTAACAAAGGGTACACCCGAAGCCATGAACAGGAGATTGGAAAGCTCCGTGGAACCGACCTGTAAAAAGGAGATGATGCCGTCCATGATAGCCGTTGGAACAGGCACAGTAAAAATCAGAAAGAGCAGAGGGAATAAAGCCCTGCGATAGGCCTGAACACCGTAAAGAAGAATAAAGGCCCCGTTGATAAAAATAAAGATGGAAAACATGATGAGGGACGCGTAATTATTTTTATCCAACCCCGCGCCAAGCAAAATGCCGCCCAGAAACATCATGATGCCAAGAAGCAAAACGGGAATCCCCGCGGCAAGTGAATAATTAACTTTTTCAAAGATTTCTTTGCGCTTGATATAAAACAGGTAAATGCTCACAAGGGGTATTAAAGCAATGTGCGAATAATATTC
>JAGFXG010000215.1 GCA_017860985.1 Deltaproteobacteria bacterium | reverse complement strand
ACTGGATCAGGTTACAATCCTGAGCTTTGTTCAAAAAATCCATCCCCTCCGCGGCATCAACTTTTCTGGCTATGCCGTGGCGGATTAAGGAATCGGCAGGACCGTTGAGTGTCATGCAGATATCCATCGGAGCGCTGCAGTTTTTCCCGATATGTTCCATCTTGTGCCTGCAGTAGCATATACCGACCCCTATTGGCGAGGCGGTCTTGATCACTTCAGATGCCTTTTCGTAGTCCAGAACGTGAAGCGCATTTTCTCCGGACAGAACATGTTCGTTTACAAAAACCCTTCCCAGTTGAGTCTTCCCGTTAAGAAACAGATCTTTGATGAAATCCTCTTCTACATTGATGTATTGGTAGAGAAGTTCGGACAGGACTTTTTGACTTATGCCCGCTCTGTATCTCATCAGGGAAAATTCAAAAAATCCCGCCATGGGCGGAGGCAGAACATAGGTGGTACCGCTCTCGCTCTCATAATCAAGAAGAATCCCGCGATCTGCAAGATCGTTTAGAACAACCCTGGCATCTAAAAGATTCATCTTCCAGACGGCAGCTGCTTTTTTATTCGTAAAAGGTTTAATGGGCAGAAGAGAAACAAGTTTCGCTTCCCTTTCAGAAAAAAGAACTTTCAGGATTTTAAACAACAGTTCTGCGGGGGGCGCTCCCAGGGGGAACCTGTTTAATCTCTGAACCAGACCATTATAGCTGTTCGCTTTAATAGTGTTGTGATGTGCCATTGAATTCTCATTCTGAGATCCAGAAATTCTTTAATTTATTTTAACCTATTTTAATTAATATTAGTATATTTTAAATGATTTTAATATAAGATAATGAATAAGCATCCGTTTGAAACAAGTCAGCAGCCACGCGCACCCAAAACTCAAGATGAGCCTCATTCCCTTGTCCTGTTTCTATGACGAGCAATCAATCTGGGCTTAAGAAAGAAAAAGTTGTCCGGTTACTTCCCCCGACCGCTGTCATCTTTCATCTGATCACTGTCGGGCTTGATGAAAAGGTAATAAAGCTGACCTTCGCGATACGTTTTACCGGCCAGCTCTCCGGCCTGATCGCCAACCCCCATGTAAACATCGCAACGGCCCGCAGCCCGGATCGCACCGCCGGTATCCTGATCCAGCGCAAAGCCTACGGGCCTGTCCAGGTCGACCGCGGCAAAGGCAAACATCGCCCTCGGGTAAATGGTCTTATCCGTCGCGATTGTCCTGAATGGTGTTACCGGTTCATTCAGTGACCCCCTGGGTTCTCCTTTTTCCTCTTTGAAAAAAACAAACCGGGGATTGTCATGAACGTACCGGTCAACTTCATGAGGATGAATCTTAAAATAATCGATCATGGCCTTGAGATTGATATTTTTTTCAGTAAACTTGCCATCGGCGATCAGTTTATGCCGGATGCTCTTATACTCCCAGCCGTTATGAGCGGCGTAGCCGATTGTTTCGATCTGTCCGCCGTGCATGCGAATTTTAGCGGACCCCTGAACGTGCACAATGTAAACTTCAAACGGATCGCCAAGCCATACAAGTTCATGTCCTGCAAGCATACCGGATTTTTCTATATCCAGCCTGCTCGGGTACTGCTGCACGACGCCGTCCGAACCCTTGCGGCCCAGAATTGCTCCGTCAGGGCCTTTTACCAGATCGGCGGGAGCCTTATATAAAGGGTACCGGAAACGGTCCGTCCGCACGGGAGAACCGTCAAATATCGGCGTATAATATCCTGTATACAATACGGTGCCCTGATCATCACAGCCGACCGAGATATACGTGTCAAATTGTTCCTTTAAAATCCGGTTCATCTGTTCGGGAGACAATTTCAAATTCACAAGTTTCTCCAGCTCCCGCAGGCTTCTTAACGCATGCTCATGAGTAATCTCGCCGTAGGGATAGAACTTTCTGCTGGATGGTTTTTCCATATAACGCAGACTTCTGGCGATGGTTTCCTTCAAACCGTCGAGATCGGAACACGCCTTTGTATAGTCGGGAATCTGCCTCGGATCGGTAATCTTCCTCAAAGCAAGTTCACCGGGCGGCAAAGCACGGCTGTAGTCTTTGCCAGGTTCCGTATAGGGCGTGACAACAACAGAACTCCGCGTCTGGCAACCTGAAATTACCAGAAAAGCGGCAATGAACAACAAACAGGGAATAAAGGTTTTGATTTTCATGGCGCAAGCATAGGTCAAAACAGATGTGTCTGTCAAAGAAAATTTATCGGTAAAAATTTAATGCTTTTATAGGCAATAAGACCGCTCTCCTATTTGGAGCACCGCTTTTTGGTTATAAATTGCGGACACAGTTCCGATGATCCAGGCTCATACTCACGGCAAACCTGAGGTCTTGTCTCGTATATGGAACAGCTCCATTTGCCTTCGTCGCTGAACAGAAAAGGACATTCTCTCGGAGCGCTGCCTGTTTCCGCGGAAATCAACCTGTCACCCGACCAGACAAGATGCCGGTGCTCAATAATGTTGAGGATATCCTGCCTGCCTTCGGCATTCCAGCGTTCAAAATCGCTTTCCTGGGCGTAGGCCGTCAGGTCCACAAAACAACATTTGCCGCACTGCAGACAGGAAAGCATCTCTCCTATCATTTTCTATCTTATCCCCCTCTGAACATTCAAAAATGCTGAAACACACTTCGTTGCATTCATCATTGCCTGACATAACCGTTGCTTGAAGCAGTCCCGAAAAAGAATACCAATGTCTTCCTCTCTTACTCACAAGCCTTGCCTGTTTTTCAGAACATTATACCAAATCAAGGCAAGGCAATGATCAAGATCCCCGACGCAGTTCGATCAGGATGTTGACAACCGATATGCTGATCAGGTTCAGTGTGGTAGCCGCATACCAGAAATAGGATTCGTTGCGGCCAAGCAGCGTTATCCATCCGGACCAAAGGACAAAACAGATTATTGAAAAGGAAATCAGCGTATCGACAGCCAGAAAGAATCCCGGCCTTTTAAAAAGTCTTCCTGCCTGGGCAATGGTGCAGTACTCAATGGGCGCCTTGCGGCCGGCTACATGAAATGCCACCCGAACAAGATTCATAACCAGATCCGCCAGGGCCCAGATGATGACCAGCCAAGCAAAGACGGTAAGGGGACCGGCCGCCTCACCGGCGCGCATCGCCAGCAGACCGAAAAGCAGTTTGAATACACAAAAGGGAACACCAATGGTCAAAGCCTGAAAGGCAGGTTTTAAGAAGAAACTGTCTCCATTTTGTTTTGACGAAGTTCGACTCTGATCTTTCATAACAGGGGTCCGGCTATTTGTTCTTAAACATGATGACCGGTCATCCGGGGCCGCCGGAACCTACCCGCCAACCCTGGCCCGCAATCTGACAGGCCGATGAAGATGCTGCTCCCGGATTGATGGAGCAGCGAAGAAATCAGTGAATCTGTCTTCCCCCAACGCCTGTCCCGTTTACGGATAAACCCCTAGCAGTGTTTGAGGCCGGGTTCGCCTGCTGGACCTGTGCATGGGCTACCATATCCATCAGGACATTAATGCTCTCATTCACAAATGGCTCATTTTCTTCCCGGGCTTTTTGCCTGAGTTCGGAAGGTGTTTTTTTCTCTTTGCCGCCGTTTTCTTCCTTCATGGTCTTCCTGAACTCGGCAATCTGGATAAGACCCTTCCTGGCTGAAGCCTCTTTGTTGTCTTTGATGATTTTAGCAAACTTCGCGTCTTTCTCCACCCTGGCCTGTGACTTTGCCGCCAGTACTTTGATCACGGCCCCGTCAACAGGATTCCAGGCCGGAACATCTTTGCCCCGCAAACCGATAAAAGGCTGGATTGTCTGAGCCGGAAGCGG
>JAGFXG010000214.1 GCA_017860985.1 Deltaproteobacteria bacterium | reverse complement strand
AGTTCAGGGTAATCAGGCGGAAAAGTCGTTTTCTGTCTCAGCGCGCCTGTTATGCCGTCATTGTTGGCAATAACGACGATGACAGGAATCCTGTGGCGCACTGCTGTTTCCAGCTCCATGGCGCTTAACCCGAACCCGAAGTCACCGCATATTACTACGACCATTTTCTCCTGTGCAGCGAGTTTGGCACCCATTCCAAAGGGTATGCCGCTCCCTATGCATCCGTTCCATCCCGGGTCCAGCCAGCCGCAGGGTGACTGGGCAGACAAAATGACCTGGCCGGTCGAAAGGGTGATATTACCATCCAGCACCACCACAGCGTCGCCGGGCAGAAAATCACGGATTGCAAGAAAGAGTTGCTGCGGGAGCATGGGCCTGGACTTCCCGGAAAGCCAGCTCCGAAGCGCCTGCCGTTTCTCCTCGCACATCGCATTCACCGTTTCAAGCCAGGAATTCCGTAGAGACGTCCTGGCCGGGTCCTGTTGCGCCAGAACTTCCTGGAGTTGGGTCAGGAAATGACCGCTGTCAGTAAAGACCGTCAGATCAGCCTTTACGTTTTTCCCAAGCATCTCCGGGTCGGTGTCTACGTGTATGAGCCGGCCACCTTGCGCCAACTCACCGCCGAAGCGAAATCTCCAGTCAAAGCTAGCGCCGGCCATCAGAATCAAATCAGCCCGGGACTGTATCAAGCGCCGGACATCATTGGCGCACAGAGGATGATCATCGGGCAGAAAGCCCCGCGCCATCGGCGTGGTTATGAAAGGGATTCCCGCCTCGATCAGACGCCGGAGCGAAAAACCGGAAAACGACCACCGAATGCCCTCACCAAGAATGAGCAGCGGCCGTTTCGCTTCACTGATCAGCTGCGCGGCCTCAAGCACGATATCTGCAGGTGCCTGCGGCCACGGCGCAATTTTTGGAGAAATGGGGTCGTCCATATCACCTGTACCATGGAGTACATCCTCCGGAAGATCGAGATACACGGGCCCGGGCCTCCCGCTGCAGGCAATCTCAAAGGCATGAATCACGGTACTCATGATATCCGAGGTCCGTTCGACCTTGACCGCCCATTTTGTCACGCTACGGAAGATCGGGACAGCATCGAGTTCCTGGAAGTAGCCGATCCCTTCCCGGTTCAAAGGCCGTCTTCCGCCCATAACGATGACAGGCCAGCCATTGTCCCGTGCCACCAGTACGCCGGTCAGTGCATTGGTGACTGCCGGGCCGGCAGAGACCACCACAACAGAGTCCAGCCTTCCCGCAATGTAGTTGCCTGCAGCAGCCATTAAGACTGCGGCCTGCTGATGACGGGTCCCGATCGGCCTGATGCCGCGCGCCGAGCACTCGAAGAAGATGCTGTCAACGGGAGTCCCGGTGATTCCCAAGACGCGTGTTACTCGGCAGCGGCGCAGCGCCTCAGCGATGAGGGCATGACCGCTCGTCTTTTTTGCAGAAAAAAAACGGCTCATGCCGGCCCGCTGGTCTTCCGTGAACGCCTGCAGACGGCTACGCAGGGTCTTCATTCCGTCATCGTTGTCCAGGACGCCGGGCATCACTTCTTATATCCCAATCCTTCCTGAAGCAGACGGGCCGCTTCTTCAGCAGGAAGTTTCTTCAACTCCGCCATAAGGTCCAGAAGTTCCCTTTCGTCTTCCCGGAGCCGGGCCAGTTCTGCTGCAAGCTGGGCCAGAGTCGGCATCTGGAATATGAGCATCGGCGGAATCTCCAGACCGGGTGCCTTCACCAGTCGAACGATAACCTGCGTGGCACGAAGGGAATCACCACCCAGGGCAAAAAAATTATCATGCTTCCCTATCTGATCGAGCCCCAGAATTTCCCGCCATAATTGTGCAACAATAATCTCCATCTCCGTTTCTGGGGGAATATATTCGGGCTTCAGCAGATGGGACAACTTTTCTGCTAACCCGATGCGCTGTATTTTCCCTGTGGGGCCTTTGGGGATGCTGTCGACAAAGACAATTTGCTGGGGTATCTTATAAGGTGCCAGGCGGTCGGCAACATGCTGCCTGAGTTCTCTTTCGGTAACATCCTTTTTCCTGTCAGTCACTACAACAGCCGCGACCGCTTCGCCAAGGCTGCTGTGGGACATGCCGAACGCCACGGCTTGTGAAACAGCAGGATGTTCCAGCAGCACCTCGTCGATTTCACGGGGTGAAATCTTCTGTCCGCCACGATTGATGATTTCTTTTAAACGACCCGAAATATAAAGATATCCTTCATCGTCGATATACCCCATATCACCGGTCCTGAACCATCCGCGGGAAAATGCCTTATCGTTTGCCCCGGCATTATTTTCATATCCCTTCATGACGTTTTCGCCGCGTATCACGATCTCTCCTGTTTCTCCCTTTGACAGGATGTTGTCCTTCACATCCATAATCGAAACTTCAGGGCCTGCAGGAAGCCCTACTGATCCGGGCATCCGCTTCAGCGGAGGCATCGGGTTACTTGCCATCTGGTGAGCTGCCTCTGTCATGCCATAGGCCTCTATAACCGGAATGTTAAAGGTCTTTTCCAGTTTTTCCATGACTACCGGCGGCAGAGAGGATGAGGAAGATCGGATGAATCGGAATGTAGCATCTTCAGCATTCAATGTTCTCTTATCTGCCAATTCCAGAACCATTTGATGGATAGTAGGTACAGCTGAATACCATGTCGGCTGAAGTTTTTCCATCCAGCCGGCAAATTTTTCGTCAGAAAACCCGGATGTGCAGATAACGCTTCCGCCAGCAGTGAACGAAGAAAGCAGAGCAGCGATTAACCCGTGGATATGAAACAGGGGCATAACGTTCAGGCAGCGGTCCGAATTACTGAGCTGCAATGAAATACTTACATTATGAGCTGATGCAAAGATGTTGCGCTGCGTCAAAGGCACTATTTTGGGTCGGGATGTTGTCCCGGATGTATGAAGAACAATTGCAATATCGTCAGCGTCTGAGAGACCTGTTTTCGAATGAGGCGATATTTTACCTGTGATGTCAAGGGTAAAAAGGCCTGCCTCGGCCTCTTTGAGGGGAATAAGCTCAATAAGGGGAATGCCTCGTGTTCTGGCAACTGACCGCACAGGCGAATCCATTCCCGCTTGAACTATCACTGCCCTGGGATCTATATCCGAGAGATAAAAATCGAATTCTTTTTCCTGATATGCAGGATTTAACGGAGCACATGCAGCAACAGCGATCACAGACAAAAAAGCGACAGCCATTTCGGGTCCGTTGGGAAGAACCAGAGCTATGCGATCATTTCTGCCTAATCCGTAATCATTCAACAGAGAAGCCAAGTGATCAATATGACGGCATAGCTTCCCGTACGAAAGTGTTTCTCGACCCGGCGCCAGGATTGCGAACGACGAGGGAGTCTTTTTTGCTGATACGAGAAATTCTCCCATACATCGATAGAGGGGTGATAATTTTGGAATAGTCAACACCTTACCATCTCCCGTTCAGATGAATTCGCATTTGAATAAAGTTTTTATGAATTGATCTAATTAATAAAAAAGGATGAAGCGTTTTCTGTAAACATACGTTTCCGTTATAAATAGCAAATTTAATGCCAAGCTCTTATATAATGAATGTCTTAAATTGTTAGACTTTTTTGTGTCTTTATGAGCCAGATCAACAAGTTTGTTTCCAAAAGAAACAGATTTGTCATTATAAAACTATGAAAGTAAAAAAGTACTCCATAACTAGTGTGCTGTCCCTAACAGATATATACATTTATTTGGGGTGTCATTCCGGCTTGACCGGAATCTTTTCCCTTTTAAAGAAGGACTCCCGACAAGCGGGAGTGACAGAATAGTGTAAATTTA
>JAGFXG010000213.1 GCA_017860985.1 Deltaproteobacteria bacterium | reverse complement strand
GCGTAAATGCTTCTGAGCAGTCCTCCGGTGCTGCCGGGGGCTGTTCGACGCGGATGCGGAAACCTTCCGAGAGTACATCAGGCAACAGGAGAAAGAAGACCGCCGCTTCGATCAGCTGGGTATGTTTGGAGAAGCCCGCAGGGGATTAAGAAGGATTTTGCATACTGCCTGTGCCGTTTTGGAAGGCATCCAAAAGATGCATTGTTTCCTCGTTGTTTATCTTGTTTTCCATCGCTGCCTTGAGGATGAGCAAAGCCTGATCCGCCTTTCCGTGCGTATGGAGTTGCTTGGCGAATCCGTTTATGGAAGGTATTACCTGAACTCCGTTCTGCCGCAATAATATTAATAATTCTTGAGCATTATCCTTCTCTCCTTCCAAACAGAAAATGACGGCCTTCAGAAGCAGTGCGGGTAAGTAATCAGGCGTTGTTTTGAGCAGTTCTTCAAGCGCGCCGAACGCTTTCTCCAATGAGCCGGCGATAATTTCGCAATGCGCGTAAACACAAACATATTGTTTGAGCTTTACCTTGGACTCCATCGCTTTGCGTGCTGTCTCCAGAGCCGCTTCATAGCGTTCGAGATACAAGTAAGCCGCGGCAAGCTGTGTATAGATTTCCGACAAAGGATCACCATATGAAATCTTGGCGATTTCCTGATAATTCGGCGATTGAGGGTCGCCTTCTATAAGAGAGAGGAGCTTCAGCCACAGTTCCACAGTTTCGTCATCTTTATGAAGCTGGTGAGCTTGTTTGGCCAGTTCATAAATATGTTTTACATTAGTCGGATCGCTTTCATACTTGATTTTCCCCAGCAGATAATAATCTTCACCCTTTTGCACGTCCCGCTGTATATCCAGTTTTCCGAAGTGATGAACGATGATCTTACTGGGGTGAATGGGAATCTTGGCTTTTTTCAATGAATTCTCCACTAGCTCGTGAACCGGGTTCGAAAAAAAGATATCTTTTCTTCTGGGGAGAAGTCGAACCTTTGCGCTTGTAACCCATCCCGTGCCTGCTTCCTCGGGATATTGTCCGTCATTCGGCGTCCAGCCAAGGACGCTCATATTACTTACATAATTTCTTGTAGCGATATGATAAGCTACCGGCGACGGGGGACGCTTGCGGGTCAATGCCCGCAATTCATCAAAATCACGCGCGGAGATGGCTTCATCGCCGTCAAGGACTAAAATCCACTCACCCGTTGCCTGGGCAAGGGAATGGTTGCGGGCGGCGGAGAAATCGCCCGTCCAGGGAAAATCAAACAATTTAGCCCCGAAGACTTTTGCGATCTCAATCGTTTTATCCGTTGAACCCGTATCCACGATGATTATTTCATCCACGATATCCCGGACGCTTCTTAGGCATCTGACCAGATGCTTCTCTTCATTTTTCACAATCATGCATAAAGACAGGGTACCTTTTTTTGATGCATTTTCGATTTGCGATGGACCGATTTTTGCTCGAACAGCCAGGGCCGCGTTCAAAATTCCTTCGTCCAGGCCAAAGGCGTCGAGCGCGCCTTCGATCTTGATCAACGCGAAATCAAACTTGCCCTGCTGGATGAGGATATCAATGTATAGAAAAACGAGATTTTTTTGATTGGGATATAATAGGCAGGCCTCCCGGAAGTCGGCTTCCGCGTCACTGAATATGCCCAAAGAAGATACCACGGAATAGTAGAGCGAACCGGTATCCGGTACGGTCGGAGACAACATGAAACCTTTTTGCAGATGCCGAATCGCGTCATCCTTTTTATCCATGCCCCAGTAAAGAACACCAAGGTTGGTATGGGCTTCTCCATAACTCGGGTCAGTTGCTATTGCTTTCTTGAAATAGTCTTGAGCTTTTTCCTTTTCATCTTTCTTAAACGCCAGGACACCTTTTAAATTTAGGGCGGGAGGGTGGTTTCCATGCAAAGACAACATGCTGTCGGCATATGCTGCCGTTTCATCATCCAGCCCCAAACCTTCCTTGGCGTAACCTGCACACTCGAGACCTTTTAGACTGTTCTTTGCTTTGTCAGGCATGGTTCCGAAAACTTCCCATGCTTCAGAAAATTTCCTGGATTCAATAAAGATGCGGACCAGTGCATAATAGATTTCCTTTGCGTCAGGTGTCAGTCTGATACAATTGATGAGTGCTTCAACGGCTTGATCCGTTCTACCCTTTGAATAGATCGTATCGGCCAATTCCATTGCTTTCAGAACCGCCAACTTCTTGCCTTCGGGAGCGGCTAAGTTGAGCGCCCACTTTTTGTCGAAGATTTTTCTGTTGCCGGACGGTCCCTTGCCTCCGGAATGATGAACAAAGATGTCTCCGGCGATATAATTGCGGTAATCCTCAAGCGTCGCACGCAGACAGAAATCTGCATCTTCGAAATGGTCCGCGCCGAAACGTTCGTCAAGCAGACCGATCTTTTCCACGAGCGCTCGTTTAAATAGCATGCAGAAACCGGCAATGTCCCGTGAGAGAATTTGTCGATAGCGGTAGTGTTCCTGAAAATTGGTTGCGTATTTATCGAGATAATCAATTGATCGGTACGATTCGTCAATTACTTTCTGGACGCCGTTGGCGCAGTTGGTCATAGGGCCGACAATTCCGGCCGCAGGTGCGTGATTCAAACATTCCAGCATTCCGGTAAGCCATCCCGGACTGACAATGACGTCGTTATCCAGCAAGAGTATAAATTCCCCTTGCGATATATTAATGCCCTGATTACGTCCCTTCGCGACGCCGCGATTTTCCTCATTCTTGATCAGGTGGTAGCTGTTATTTTCCTTAACCTGGCTTTCCAGCCATTTGACAGTGCCGTCTGTTGAACCGTTATCCAAAAAAATAATCTCATGAGGTTCCGGCGTGTGCTTCCGGATGCTTCTGATGCATTTTTTCGTATGATCAAGACGGTTATAGGTGAGAATGACAATGGAAGTCATTCCTTGTACAGCAGCCTGTCGTTGGAAGTGGCACGACAAAGGATCTTCCTTTAACGTGGTAATGTCCGTGTGAGTCTGCAATTCCTTTGGCAGTGATATTTCAGTATCGGAGGATGCTCTCTGGGTTGTGCCGGATTGATCAACCGGTGTATTGCCCCGAAGCGCCACATTCGTCATTATTCTCAAAGCGTAATCTTCGGTGAGCAATTCATTGAAGGCGGCGTTGATGTTCCGAGCATACTCAGAATTTTTCAAAGTGGTGCTGATTATATTCTTGGTGGCGTTGTCAATATTATAGAGGGATTGCCTGACGGTTTGTATGGCATATCCGTTACGCATCAGAATCTTGTTTAAATTGTTTATGTCCACGGAGGTTATACTTTTATTACCACTCCCGAAGCCTTTCTTCATGGAATCCAGAAATGCCTTCATATCAAAAGCATTCCGGAGTTTTATTAACAGTTGCCCGTCATTTTTCAGGAGAGATAACATATCAGTCAGGATTTTATCGGTCTCTTTATACAAGTTAAGGGGATTTCCTAAAAGAATGTAATCGAAGCTGTTGGGCAAAAAATGTTCTGTTAAATATTCGATTCTATCTACAACAGTGGTGCCTTCGCAAATCGTTTTTAGATCCAGCCAATATTTGGGGTCCTGCACAAAACCCGATAACCTTGCATCGAAAATATCAGTATGCCGGAGTTTATTCTTGAGTTGAAGAATAGGTGCTCCGCACTTGACATCAATGCCAAGCACTTCCTGTCTCAATGCTCCTCGTTTCTCTGCGGGATTCACAAGGTTGAGCAGCAATTGCTCAAAATTGTTTACGTCGTCCCAGGCATCAACGCCAAAGTATTTTTGTCTAAAGATATTCCTGCCTGTTGTCAATAATTCAGTCTTTT
>JAGFXG010000212.1 GCA_017860985.1 Deltaproteobacteria bacterium | reverse complement strand
TTAAAATAAAAACAGAGGTTCAACATGCAAGATTGAACCCGCAAAACCCTTCGATAGGCTCAGTTACCGAAAAATAATTGAGAGGGTGACCGGAACATAGGGTCCGTTTAAAAAAACGGGTCTTTTGTTCATCATTGTCTTGCCTCTGATTCAGGGATACGATATAAACACGCATCACAAATTTTGGATGTTCAATGAGCAAAAAGTCAGGCAGTCAGATTGAACTGAAAAAAAGCGTACTGGAACAATGCCTTTGCACCGGCTGCGGGGCCTGTGTCGGACTTTGTCCTTATCAGGTCATTTATGCCGACCGGACAGTGCAGCTTTTTAACTGTGACCTACCCGACGGCAAGTGTTACGCGTTTTGCCCGAGAACACTAGCCGATTATGACCATATTAAAAAAAGTCTTTTTAATATCAATGATTTGACGCCGGAAATCGGTGCGGTAAAGGGTTATTACTTATCACGGGCTTCTGACCCCCGGCTGCGTTTGAAAGTCCAGCATGGCGGCACTGTCACGGCACTTCTGGAACTGGCCATGGGTGAAGGGCTGATCGATTCCGCCATTGTTTCTTCACGCAATGAAGAGTTTGAACAGGAGGGTCGGTTGGTTACAAATCAAAACCAGTTGCGCGGTTATTCAAAAAGCTGGTTTACGGTATCTCCTACGATGGCTGCTTTCAACCGGATACCGGATGATCGTAAAAAAAGAACAGGTGTTGTGGCAACACCCTGTCAGGCGACGGCTCTGGCAAAAATGAAAACGGCGGAAATACCCGGATACAGCGGATCCGACTTGCCGGGACTGGTCATAGGCCTCTTTTGCGGCTGGACGCTTTCCATGGAAAAATTTCACAATCTTCTCGTGCGATACGGAGCATCGATGGCAGATCTGACCGGCATGGATATACCGGCAGGGAAAAATATTCTGGAGATTTTTACGGTGAGCGGCTTAATATCCGTGCCAATGGCCAAGTTGGATCATTGCGTGCGGACCGCCTGCCGGTATTGCATGGACAGCACGGCGGAGTTTGCCGACCTTTCTGTCGGAGCGGCGCGCTTCGGTACGGACTGCGAAGAAATGCGAGGCTGGAACCAGATCATTGTGCGCTCTGATCGCGGCAAAGAGCTGTTCGAACTGGCCATAGCAAAACATGCACTGGAAATCCGTGAAGCTTCGCCATCGGCCCTGCGGGAACTGAAAAACGCTGCAGCGGGAAAAAAGAAAAAAGCATTAAAAAATATTGTGGAAAAAAGTCATTCGACGAAAAATCTTCTGTATCTGCAAAACGACGATCCGGTCGTGCGGAAGTATTTGAGCGTTGATAAGAAAAGAAAAGGAAAATCATGAGTAAGCTGCTGTCACCGGACAGATCCACGGTTTTGTTTCTGGGCAATGAGGCGATCGCAAGAGGTGCGCTGGAAGCCGGCATTGAGGTTGCCACGGGATATCCGGGCACGCCTTCTTCGGAAGTGATAGAATCTCTGGCCGATGTTGCCCGTGAACGGAATCTTTACGTGGAGTGGTCAGTCAACGAAAAGGTGGCGCTCGAAGTTGCTGCCGCTGCTTCATTTGCCGGTTTGCGTTCGATGGCCGTCATGAAGCAAAATGGCGTCAACGTGGCTTCGGATTTCCTTCTGCACCTGACCGCGTCGGGGACGCGCGGGGGAATAGTACTGGTGTCGTGCGAAGATCCAGGCGCTCTCTCAAGCGTTAACGAGGGGGAATCACGCTATTTTGCTAGTATGCTGGAGATGCCGCTTCTGGAACCGGCAGACTTTCAGGAAGCCAAGGATATTACAAAATGGGCATTTGAGCTGTCTGAAGCAATCGGCAATGTCGTCATGCTGCGATCCGTCACGCGCATGTCGCACGCGAGCGGCAACGTAATTTGCGGGAAGCTGCCGACAAAAAGAAGAAATGCCGTGTTTGAATATGACGGGCCGATGATGGATTCGCAATCCGGGCCGATGATCAGCACGCCTGTTGTGGCCAAACATCTGCTTCGTCAGCAAAAACTCAAAGATGTTCAAAAGATATTTGATAACAGTCCTTTTAACCGTTATGCCGGTCCCGCAAAACCGCAACTCCTGATCATCACCAGCAGCGCCTGTTTTCTTTATTCCTGCGAAGCTGTTGAAATGCTGGGGCTGCAAAAGAAAGTAGGAATTCTGAAACTGGCCACAACCTGGCCTCTGCCCCCGAAGCTTCTTGAAAAATACCTGCGTAAGGCAAAGAAGATTCTGATCGTCGAAGAAGTCATGCCGTTTCTGGAAGAAAATGTGAAAGTCCTGGCTTCAGGCATAGCGGGCCGGATCGGCGTTAAAACATTCTTCGGCAAATACGATGGAACGCTGCCGTTTGCGGGGGAACTCAATCCCGACGTTGTTGCCGATGCGTTGGGCAGGATTCTGAAAGTAAAGCACAAATCCCTGCCGGCAGATTATCTGAAAGACGCTCGGAAAGCAGCGGCCCTGATTCCGGCGCGTGAACAGACATTTTGCGCCGGCTGTCCGCACCGCGCGTCGTTCTGGAATATCCACAACGCCATTGCCCTTGACGGCAGGAAGGGATTTGTCTGCGGCGATATCGGCTGCTATTCGATGGCTGCGCTTTCGCCCGCAACCGGTTATCACACCATGCCGACGCTTCATTCCATGGGTTCCGGAACGGGATTGGCCAGCGGATTTGCCAAATTGTCCCAATTCGGATTGGATAAACCGATCCTGACCGTCTGCGGGGACTCCACATTTTATCATGCGGTGATTCCGGCGCTGATCAACGCGCAGCACAACCGGGCGGATATCACCTTTATTGTTCTGGACAATGCAGGAACTGCCATGACGGGTTTTCAGCCGCATCCGGGTCTGGCGGTAAGCGCGCTCAAAGATGTGGTGCCCGCGGTTGACATCGCCGAAATCTGCCGGGCGATCGGAGCAAAGGTGGCTATCAGCGATCCATTTGATCTTACGGCTACCGGAAAAATATTAACGTCATTTCTTGCGGAAAAAGGATTGGTTAAAGTGCTGATCCTGCGTCAGGCCTGCGCCCTGAGTCCCGAGAAAAAAGGGAAGAAGACATTTAACGTAAGAGTGGACGAGGCCCTGTGCCTGGGTGATGCCTGCGGCTGCAACCGGCTGTGCACACGGATTTTCCGTTGCCCGGCCCTTACCTGGGACCGCGATAGGAAGAAAGCCGTAGTTGATGAAGTCATCTGTGCCGGATGCGGTTTCTGCGCGTCGATCTGTCCGCAGCAGGCGATAGTTAAAACGGAGGTCAGCACACCGGGATGAAAGAAAAAACGCTTACGAAAACAAGGAATGTCATCTTAACCGGTGTTGGCGGCCAGGGAAATGTGATGGCATCGAGAACACTGGCCCACATGCTCGTCGATGCGGGATATGTCGTCACCATCGGTGAGACATTCGGCATGTCTCAGCGAGGCGGTTCTGTGATGAGTCATCTTCGCGTTTCACAAGATTCGGTCAAAAGCCCGCAGATTCCGCGCGGCGGGGCGGATGTGATTGTCGGTCTTGAACCGCTTGAAGCCCTTCGCGTTTTAACGGTTTACGGCAATCCGCAGGTATGCGTCTTATACAATTCACGTCCTGTCTATCCCATCGGTGTGATTACAGGTGAG
This sequence comes from Deltaproteobacteria bacterium, assembly GCA_017860985.1. Classification (GTDB taxonomy): domain Bacteria; phylum Desulfobacterota; class Syntrophia; order Syntrophales; family Smithellaceae; genus UBA8904. The sequence goes on along the minus strand of JAGFXG010000212.1, from coordinate 200 downwards.
CTTTCTTATCCGTCGGGGGAAATCATCAGGAACGCTTTTGAGAGATTATCCGCCGCGTTCTGGGAGATTGATGCGACATCCGTTGGCCTAAAGCTTGGTAATCCTGTTTTAAGCAATATCGTCATGATAGGTGCGCTGGCCAAAACAGGCCTTCTGCCCTTTGACCGGGGAAGGTTTGAAAAAGAAATCAAAAAAACGCT
>JAGFXG010000211.1 GCA_017860985.1 Deltaproteobacteria bacterium | reverse complement strand
TCAGAAAAGACAGATGCAGATTATTAAAAAAGCGACAAAACTTTTCATGAAAAAAGGGTATGTCCAGACGTCCATGCGGGAAATCTCAAAAGCAACGGGCATTGATATCCGGAATTTATATTACTTCATTAAAAGCAAGGAGGACATTCTTTTTCTTGTTTTCGAACTCATTCACAGACGGGAGGAAGAGCTCTTCCAGCAGGAAGGATTAATGAGCCTGGATGATCCCCTTCAACAGCTGAAGACGCTGATTCATGAATTTATTTACTACAGCTATGACTACGCCGATGAGATTCTGCTTTTATACCGGGAATCAAAGGCCCTTTCAAAACGACTGCTTAAAATTATTCTGGCCAGGGAAAGCAAGGTTGTATCCCATCTGGAAGAAATTCTTAAAAAGGGTAAGGCAAGAAAAGTATTTGATTTTGAAGACGCCTCATTTACAGCCAACATGATTATTTACCAGTTATCCCTGCGCGCCCTGCGTCGCTGGAACATGAAAAAATATTCCAAAGAAAAATTGACCGATCTGCTTGAAAAAGAGATTTTAAAATCGATTATGGCCTGATGGTCTTTGCCGCAGATTGAGGAAAAAGCCGGGACACTGCCCCCGGCTTTTTTATTGTGCAATGGTCCGGTCTGCATACCATGAACAAAGGCATTGCAAGCACCAGACCGATATGTTAGACAAAATGCCGATTATTACCGTTTGGGAGCACACCATATTTATGAAGTACGAACCGATTGCCATCGAAGAAAAATGGCAAAAGAAGTGGGAGCAGGAAAAAACATATAAAGTCTCTGAAGATCCTCAAAAGAAAAAATACTATCTGCTGGAAATGTTTCCCTACCCCTCCGGCAAAATTCATATCGGCCATGTCCGCAATTACACAATAGGCGATGTGGTCGCCCGCTACAAGCGCATGCGGGGATTCAACGTCCTTCATCCTATGGGCTGGGACTCCTTTGGCATGCCGGCGGAAAATGCCGCCATCGAGCATAAAATCCATCCGGCAAAGTGGACCTATGAAAACATCAGCCACATGAGCAAACAGCTCAAGCGCATGGGCTTCAGCTACGACTGGGACCGGGAAATCGCCACATGCGACCCCAAGTACTATCGCTGGGAACAGCTCTTCTTTATCTGGATGTACGAAAAAGGACTGGCTTATAAAAAACGATCCAGCGTCAATTTCTGCACCAAATGCGACACGGTTCTGGCAAACGAACAGGTGGAAAGCGGCCTTTGCTGGCGCTGCGGCACGGAAGTGACAGAAAAAGTTCTCGATCAGTGGTTTTTTAAAATCACCGCCTATATTGAGGAACTGCTTGAATACTGCGATAAACTGCCCGGCTGGCCGGAACGCGTCATGACGATGCAGAAAAACTGGATCGGCAAAAGCTACGGCTGTGAAGTGGATTTCCCCATGGCAGACGGTGAAGGGGCAATAAAAGTTTTCACGACCCGTCAGGACACGCTTTTCGGCGCCACGTTCATGCTGATCGCCGCCGAGCATCCGCTGGTCATGGAGCTGGCCAAAGGAAAGCCCTGCGAAAGCAATGTCCGGTCTTTTGTTGAAAAGGTCAAAAAACAGGACAAACTTATGCGGACGTCCGAGTATTACGAAAAGGAAGGCCTGTTTCTGGATTCATACTGTAAAAACCCGCTCACCGGGCGGGAAATGCCGATCTATGCCGCAAATTTCGTTCTGGCCGATTATGGCACAGGCTGCGTGATGGCCGTCCCCACACACGATCAGCGGGACTTCGAATTTGCTAAAAAATACAACCTGCCGCTGATTGTTGTCATTTCGCCGAAAGACAGAACGCTGGACCCGGCAACCATGAATGAAGCTTACGTGGATGAAGGCATCCTGGTCAATTCCGGTCCGTTTGACGGCATGGAAAACACGAAGGTTCTGGAGGATATTGCTGATTACCTGGAATCCCGGGGCAAAGGCCGGCGCACGATTCAATATCGTCTGCGCGACTGGGGTATTTCGCGTCAGCGTTACTGGGGCGCTCCCATTCCAATGATCAACTGCGACAAATGCGGGATCGTTCCGGTCAAAGAGGAAGATCTGCCCGTTGTTCTTCCCGAGGAGGTCGTCTTCACCCCGGAGGGAGGCTCACCGCTGGCTGCGCTTCCCGATTTCGTCAATACCGTCTGCCCGAAATGCGGAGGCAAGGCGTCCAGAGAAACCGACACCATGGACACGTTTGTGGAGTCATCGTGGTATTTCGACCGCTACTGCTGCCCCGATTTTGATGCAAAACCGGGTCTGGACCGCAGGAAACTCGATTACTGGATGCCTGTTGACCAGTACATCGGCGGTATCGAACACGCTATCCTGCACCTCCTCTACGCACGGTTTTACACCAAAGTGTTGCGAGACTTCGGCGTCATCGGCGTAGATGAACCCTTCACCAATTTACTGACACAGGGCATGGTCTGCAAGGAAACCATGAAATGCCCGGAACACGGCTATCTTTTCCCCGAACAGGCAGCAGAAGGCAAGTGCCACCTCTGCGGAAAGGATGTTATCGTCGGCAAAACGGAAAAGATGTCCAAATCCCTTAAAAATGTAATTGACCCGGATTATCTGATCCAGCGCTACGGCGCCGATACGGCACGGATTTTCTGCCTTTTTGCCTCGCCGCCCGAAAAAGACCTGGAATGGAGCGCGCAGGGTGTGGACGGATCTTTTCGCTTTCTTTCGCGCCTGTGGAGAATCATTGACGACTATCTGGAAGATATCAAAACGGTTCAAGCTGCAAAAGAAGACTTATCCGCGGAAGGCGATCTCAAGACCCTGCGGCGTAAAACCCACCAGACCATCCGCAAGGTTACCATGGATATTGAAGACCGCTTCCATTTCAACACTGCGATCAGCGCCGTGATGGAACTGGTCAACACGATTTACGCTGTCAAACGACCGGCAAAGGACGACCCCAGAGCGCTGGCGGTAATCCGTGAAGCGCTGGAATCGGCGGTTTTACTTCTGGCGCCGATCGTTCCGCATATCACGGAAGAACTCTGGCAGATAATGGGACATCAAACATCTGTGGCCGAAATGCCATGGCCTGACTTCGATCCGGCCATCGCCAGTGAGGAAGAAATGACCATCGTCATTCAGATCAACGGCAAGCTGCGCAGCCGGATGACCGTCCCGATCGATGAAGATGCGGAGACAATCAAGGCTAACGCGCAGGCGGATGAAAAGATTGCGGCGATGATCAAAGACGCATGCATCGTAAAGGTGATTTACGTTTCCAAGAAGCTGGTGAATATTGTCATAAAACCATAGACAGGATCAATCCATGAAAAAACAAAACGTATTGTCCGTGATAAAATTGGGGCTGACACTTCTGATGGTGTGGGTTATTTTCGGCTGCGGTTATACATTCGCACCGCGTGGTGAACACATCGACAGCCGCATACAAAATGTCTATGTCGCACCTTTCGGCAATAAAACGGCCATGGCCCAGGTGGAAAATTACATGCGCACCGCATTTATCGACGAGATCATCCAGAGCAACCGCTTTAAAAGCGTCCCGGACAGCGAGCAGGCGGACGCGATTATCAGCGGCAACATCCTCAATATCAGCACCAGTGTGCTTTCCTACCGGGACAATCTGCTGGCCGCCGAAGAGAGAATGACCGTTACCCTCGAAGTCAGTTTCCGTGAAAAAGACACCGGTAAGACCATCTGGTCTACGCGAAATATGACCGGGTCCGCGGATTACAGGCTGCTTGACGACACCAACCCGCTGCCCGCCAGAAAGCGTGCCCTTGCCAAACTGGCTCAGGACACGGCGGAAAATGCTTTCAATCTGATGATGGC
>JAGFXG010000210.1 GCA_017860985.1 Deltaproteobacteria bacterium | reverse complement strand
AAAGTTGAGAAGCCCGTTTCAACCAGGGAGACTGTTGGTGATGCGGTCACGGTTCCTGATCAGAAACCGTTTCCCGGTAAAAGGAATCAACACGAGGAAAAAGCAATTTCGGGAGATGACAACCGAAAGAAGGGTCTTCAAGAAGAGGACCGGCGGGATGCCAGAAGTATGGAAACCGGTCAGAAAATTGGGAACCGTGAGGTTCAACATCAAAAGACCCAGCTGCCTGCGGAAAACCGTCCCCCGGTTGCTGCGGCAACCAGGGAAATCGGTCGGGATGGACGTTTCGTTGCATTTGATAATCAGACCGTTCTGGACACGAAAACGAACCTGATCTGGGCGGCTAAAGACAACGGCCGGAGCATTAACTGGTATGATGCAAAAAGATATTGCGAAACGTATCGTGGAGGCGGTTATACAGACTGGCGGATGCCGGCACAAGATGAACTTGCATCATTATATGACGCGGGCAAAGCACAGCGACATGAAGCTCAACAAAAGCCCCTGCACCTTACGGAACTGATTCGCCTGACGGATTGCTGCCCCTGGTCATCGAAGGCACGAGGTTCCGAGGCCATCTACATTGATTTCACGGACGGCACGGACTGGTGGTTTATCTCACCCGGCTCAAGCATCAACCGGGCTATTCCCGTGCGGAAAGCCAAATAGGTGATCTGGACGTCGTTTTTTTCCCTGTGAAGGGCAAAGCACATACACTTGCAGAGAATCAGCCTTCATTGCTTTTGTTCTTCATACTTCTCCAGTTTTTTTCGCAAAGTTTTACGCGTAATCCCCAGGCGCCGGGCCGCTTCGCTTTTATTGCCACCGCAGGTATTCAGTGCCTCCAGAATGCTTCTTTTTTCGACTTCGCCAAGCGGCAGATTCACTGAAGCACTTGCTGACTGGCCTTGCATGATGCTTTCCCCCTTGCCATTTGCGCCGCTGTGATCATCCATCAGAAGGGTCAGCTCGACTTCGTCAAGGTGAGTATTCCGTGACAAAACCACAGCCCGTTCAACGGCATTCATCAACTCCCGGACATTGCCCGGCCAGCGATATTCCACGAGCTTCTGCATGGCCTGTGGTGTAAAGCTCGTTACATTTTTGGAATTTTTCGCAGCAAATTCCTGCAGGAAATGCTGCGCCAGAAGCGGAATGTCTTCTTTCCTTCCTCTGAGCGGCGGCACAGTGAGCGCCACAACATTAAGCCTGTAAAACAAATCTTCTCGAAAACGCCCCTGCTCCATTTCTTTTTTCAAATCCTTGTTGGACGCGGCAATGACCCGGACATCGACCTTGAGAACTTCTGAACCGCCGACGCGCGTAAGTTCTCTTTCCTGCAAAACCCGCAGGAGCTTGACCTGCATTGCCGGCGACATCTCACTGACTTCATCCAGGAAAATACTGCCGCCGTCGGCCTGCCGAAACTTCCCCTCCCGTCGCTTGTCAGCCCCGGTAAAAGCTCCTTTTTCATGGCCGAATAATTCCGACTCCAGCAGGGTTTCCGTGAGTGCCGCACAGTTTATCTTAATGAAAGGCGCATCTTTTCGATTGCTGTTATAGTGAATGGCATTGGCGATTATTTCCTTGCCGGACCCGGACTCGCCTGTGATCATCACGGTCGCTTCGGTTGCCGCAACCTGCGCCACGGTTTCCAGAAGCCTGACCATGGACGGACTCTGCCCGATCATGTTGCGCCGATCGAATTTCTCGCCCAATCGCTCCTTTAAAGAATCATTTTCTTTTTTCAGCAGACTGTGTTCCGTCGCACGTGCAATCACGATCTGCAGTTCGTCAAAATCCAGCGGCTTGGTCAGGTAATCGTAGGCGCCTTTTTTCAGCGCGCTGACGGCTGTTTCCACCGAAGCATAGGCCGTCATGATAATCACCGGAACGGTTGGATTAATCTTCTTAATCTGTTCCATCGCTTCGATACCGGAAACCTTCACCATCCGGATATCCATAAGAATCAAGTCAAACGACCGTCTGCCGACTTCTTCAATCGCGCGCGCACCATCGTCCGCTTCGGTGATGCTATAACCCCAGCCGCCCAGCAGTTTTTTCAGCATCACCCGATGGGCCAAATCGTCATCCACAATTAAAATATCAAGTCCTCTTTTCATTTTTATCTCCTTTACCAATAAAGAAACGCAGTGTGACTTTTGTGCCTGATCCGGCCTTACTCTCCATATGGACAATGCCGCCATGTGCATCCATGATTTTTTGCACAACCGCCAAACCTAAGCCGGTGCCCGCCGGTTTGGATGTGAAATACGGATCGAAAATCAGTGGCAGGTCTTCTTTTTTGATGCCCGTGCCGGTATCGGAAACCGTCACGGCCAGATTATCTTCTTGTGCTCCCAGCTCCACCGATAACCGGCCACCGTCAGGCATGGCCGACAGGGCGTTTAAAAATATATTGAGGAGCACCTGCTTTATTTTATCCGGATCAATATCCGCAGGCGGCAAATCCCCCCCCGCCTGGATGTCAATCACAACGGCATTCTTCCGGGCCTCGGCCTCTACCAGTTTGATCGTGTGCCGCACTAAATCAGTCATACTTGTCTGTTCTTTTTCCAATGTGAGCGGACGGGCAAATTCAATGAGCTGGCTGATGACACGATTGAGTCTTTCAGTCTCCGCAATCATAATATCCGCCGTTTCTTCGTCTTCTTTATTGCCGGACAGCCTTTGCCTGAAATAAACCGCGAAGCCTTTAATGGAACTGAGCGGGTTCCGTATTTCATGAGCCACACCGGCAGCAAGCGATCCAATCGCGTTGAGGTGACGGCTACGGGCGACTTCCTTCTCCAACTGCCTGATTGCCGTCACGTTCCGCGCAAGAAGGATTTTCCCTTCAGGGACGTCTTCGTCGGCAAAGGCCGCCGCGACAGATTCCCATATCTGAGTGCCGTCTTTTTCCGAAGAAACGGCAATATCCTCTTCGACCAAACCGGTTCGCGCATTGATTCTCTCCAGTAGTTGCGAGAATGCCGAAGGCAGCAGGTCGCCTGCATTCCGACCCACAGCGTCGGGACAGGAACCGGTGAACAATCCCTGTGCCTGCTCATTGCAGGCAACAATTTTCCCGTTTCGGTCTACTGCCAGAAGTCCGATGGGCATGTGCTTTACCAGGGCTTCTGAAAAAACCGTTACGCGGGAAAGAGAAGAACGCGTCAGGCGATAGGCCTGCACCAGGAAAAGGGACACAATGGCAAGAGATCCAATCAGCACAAGAACCATTGCCCTCAATGCAATCCGGACGGTATCCTCCCACGACGCTTTTTCGATTTTATCCATATTGAAGCCGACAAAGACAATTAATGGGCGAGAATCTCCATGAACAGCACCAGATAGACCGGCGGAAAATCCACGGTAAACCTCAAACGTGCCGGCACCTTCGGGATTGGTCGTCTGCCGCCAACGGATTTCCCCGCTTTGGGCAATCTTTTTCACATCCAGGTCCAGGCCGTATGGCCGGCCAACCATGGAAGGATCGCTGTCTGCCAGGATTCGTCCCTCTCGGTCCGTTACAATCAAATAATCAATGTCCGGCTGCTGCGCGGTTTCCATGAGCAGCTTTTGAAGATAAAACTCATCCTCTTTCCGCTCCGGCGGATCGCGCAGTGCGGCTTCAAAAGACCGGATCAGCGTTGCGCCTTTTTCAACAAAAAGGATAACCGCCTGATCTTTTCTCTGCTGCGATTGCATGAATATCATCATGCCCAGAATCACGGCCAAAACAGCAATTGCGCTGGCCGCAACCCAGACGGAAATATCAAAGCGTTTTTTTTTCATCATTTTTCCTCACCTGATTCATACCACGGCATAGCTTGGATACAATTGGCCCATCTG
>JAGFXG010000209.1 GCA_017860985.1 Deltaproteobacteria bacterium | reverse complement strand
TTGAATTTTCCTCCCTTCTGCATCAGATCAAGGGAAATAACGTTGCGCCGGTGAAAGAATGCAGCGTTGTTGCGGATGGTGAGGCGTTATCGAAATTGGCCGAAAAGCTGAGGCGCAGCAACCGGGTTGCCTGTGAAATCATCTGGGAAAAGAACCCGCCGCCGGAATTAATCGGTATGTCTTTTTGTACGGATTCGGACGCATTCTATTTTCCCCTGGGACATACAAACGCAAAACGACAGTTAACGGCAAAAGAAGTTCTGGATGCGATGGAGCAGGTTTTTGGCAACACACAAATAAAAAAATATTTTTATGATTTGAAAACAGCGCTTACCTGCCTGGAGAGTCTTGAGGTGAAGGCCGGTGAAGACCTGCAGCTGGCCGCCTACCTGCTCAACCCGGCCAGGCAAACTTACGAGCTTGATGAAATAGTCTGGGAATATCTCCATGAACAAATACCCACGCCCGCTGAAGTGGCGGGCGGCAGGGGCAAAGCCTATCCGCTGGCACTGGTGTCGGTCGATACGATAGCCGATTATGCAGGCCGACGGGTCGGGGCAATTCTATCTTTAGCGCAGACGCTCCAGGTTAAGCTGGATGAGGCAGGCGCTGCTTCGCTTTACCGTGACGTCGAAATGCCTCTTTTGTTCACGCTGGCCGCCATGGAGAAAAAAGGAGTTCTCTTGGACACGGCCCTTTTGAAACAGATGTCCGAAGAACTGACGCAGTTGCTTTCCCTGTCCGAAGAAAAGATTCATCGTCTGGCCGGAGAAAAATTCAACATCAACTCCCCGAAACAATTACAGACGATTCTTTTTGAAAAGCTCAACCTTCCGAAAGGGAAAAAGACAAAAGAAGGCTATTCGACAGACGTGGATGTGTTATCCGACCTGGCTCGCAGCCATGAGCTGCCGGCCGAAATCCTGGCTTACCGCTCTCTGTCCAAGCTGAAATCCACCTATGTGGACGCGCTTCCGGCGCTAGTTCATCCGCAGACCGGAAGGATCCATACCTCCTACAACCAGACCGTGACCGCCACCGGCAGGCTTTCCAGCAGCAATCCCAATCTGCAGAATATTCCCATCCGGACGCTGGAAGGCAAAAGGATCCGTCAGGCTTTCATTGCGGCGCCCGGCTGTCTTTTAATTTCCGCCGATTATTCACAAATCGAGCTTCGGGTGCTGGCGCATTTGTCGGAAGATGAAACGCTGATTGCAGCCTTTGCCTCTGACGAAGACATTCATACGCGAACCGCATCGGACGTTTTCGGCGTTTTCCCGCAGATGGTCAGTCCCGACATGCGCAGGCAGGCCAAAGTCATCAACTTCGGCATTCTTTATGGCATGAGCGCTTTCGGCCTGGCCAAAGAACTGGGAGTGCCGCAGAAAACAGCGCAGGCCTACATTGACGGTTATTTTGCGCGCTATAAAAATGTGCGGGCATATCTGGACGGCATTCTGGAAGGGGCGAGGCGAGACGGTTATGTCTGCACGCTGCTGAACCGCCGCCGCTATCTGCCGGAATTGAAAAGTTCGATTCCGTCCGTCCGGCAGTTTGCGGAACGAATGGCCATCAACGCACCGATCCAGGGAAGTGCCGCCGATTTGATCAAGGTGGCGATGGTCAATATTGATCGTCTGTTGACTCAAAAGGGACTTTCCTCCCGGTTGATTATGCAGGTGCATGATGAACTGGTCATTGAAGCACCGGCCCGGGAAAAAGAAGAAGTGATGAATCTTGTTAAAAAAGAGATGGAAGAAGTCATCAAACTCAGAGTGCCATTGAAAGTGGAAATTGCCTCCGGCAAAAACTGGGACGAGGCGCATTAGAAAATAAGGTTAAAGGCTTAATTCTCGGTGATAAAGGAATAAAGAGAGAATAAGGGTAACGAAAAAAGGTGAAATAGTTAAAGAATTCATAGATTAAATATGTTAAAAATACCCGGATTGAGATTATTATGTAAGAGCCTTATTTGATCTGAAAGAGTCTGATTTCCGGGGGGTGTTAAGACTTGATTTGCCGCAAGCGTTTTATTTTATTGTCAATAGTCTGGTGTATTCTTGTCTTTGAGGGTACCGCTCTCGGGCTTAGCTGCGGGACATTTCGCTACCCGAAATGCGGCGGCCCGGAATTTCAGTTTGCAGGCGGTTTCAATCCACAAACGGGTTTTGGCGGTTTCGGCGGCGGAGCGTGCCGCGCCTCTCGCACGCCGGTGATCTTTGTTCACGGCAATGGAGACCGGGCGATTAACTGGGATTCACCCGCGAATCATAACGGGACGCCGGCTCGCTCAGTCTATCAGGAATTCAAAGCGCGCGGCTACAATGACTGCGAGCTTTTTGGGATAACCTACCTGTCACCTGGGGAGCAGAAGTCTCCCGCGGCCAATTATCACAAACCACACAAGTACGACATCATCATCCGGTTTATTGAAGCCGTCAAAATCTACACGGGTAAAAAAGAGGTAGATATTGTGGCACACTCGCTGGGCGTGTCCATGACGCTGGCCGCCCTGACCTATGAGGATAATCTTCATCGCGGGGGGAAGGGCTGGGCCGGTGTTCGACGTTTTGTCAATATAGCGGGAGGTATCCGGGGTCTTCCTTCGTGCCTTGCCACTGGATTCAGCAATCCTTATTTTGCCACCTGCGGTTCTCAAAATCTCTTCAATAAATATATTTTTGGTTTTTACCCGGATTCGAGGTCGGCCGTGGGATTCAACCGCTGGACCGGGGCAGAAGGGCCGCTGAGCCTGCGGCGTGCTCCGGCGTATTATCCGGAAACAATATTTTATACGCTGCACGCCGGATATCATGATCAGATTCACTGCACGACCGCGCGGGGATATCGAACATGCAATGAGGGGGCGCTGTTTGAAAAATCTGAAAATGTGCGTGCCCAGTTGAATATCGGAGCAGGACAGAAGACAAGAAAAACGAATTTCAACTTTGACGAGTGGCGGCCCTCATCCCTCTCCGGAGGTGATGCCGACGGTGTGGGTCATTTCAAAGCAAGAAATAACGCCGGACCGATGATTTATGAAATGCTCAACACTGATTGTTCAGGGATCCGCTGCAAAGGATCATACACCGGCGGGCCGGTGACACAGTAGAGTGGAAAAGAAGGAATGCTCTCGGCTTTCGACGTCAAAAGACATCAGAGATGAATATGTTCAAGCCTTATCATCGGTTTACATATAACGCCTGCGACGAAAGGGGCGGCAGGATGCAAAATGTGAGTCCTGCCGATCCGTTGACCATCATTGCTCATCGTGGCGCTTCTGCTTATTATCCGGAAAACACGATTGACTCGTTCCAGGGGGCTATTGCCATGGGTGCGGACATGGTGGAGCTCGATGTTCAGTTGACGATCGATGGTGAGGTTGTTGTGTTTCATGATGAGGAAATAACGCGCTGCACGAACGGCAGGGGAAGAATCGCTGACTATACTCTTGTCAATTTAAGAAAGCTTGATGCGGGAAGCTGGTTTGATAAAAAGTTCAGCGGGTCAAAAATTCCTTTGCTGGTCGATGTGCTGACCCTCTGCAAAGACAGGATTGCGGTCAATATCGAAATCAAAACCGAAGCGGTGAAAGAAGCGATCAAGGGCGGAATAGAAGAAAAATGTCTGCAGATCGTCCATCAGATCGGACTACAGAATCATGTTGTGTTTTCCAGTTTCGACCCCCGCGCTCTCAGGCATCTCAGGCATCTTGACCGACAGGCGGCGCTAGCCATATTGTTTGAGAAAAAATATTATGATGCGCAACTGCCTTCAGAAATTGTCGTTTCACTGGCTGGGAATGCGTTTAATTGCTCCCGACGCGAGCTCAAGAAGACATGGCTTGCCGATTTGAAGCA
>JAGFXG010000208.1 GCA_017860985.1 Deltaproteobacteria bacterium | reverse complement strand
AGGATCTTCTGGTCCGATCAGATGTTCCGCATATTCGAATTTGACCGGGAACGCGTCGACTTATCCTTCGAGTTGCTGCTTGCGGCCATCCACCCTGAGGATCGTGAAAAATTCAACGCTGGCATCAAAAAGACTCTGGCAAACCCGAAAAACGCTCAACTCTCTTACCGGCTCCTCATGTCCGACGGCAGGATTAAATACATTAATGTACAGTATGTTGTTCATCAGGATCCAAAAGGGCAACCGCTTCGCCTCGTCGGAACCTCACAGGACATCACTGATCTCAAAAAGGCTGAGGATGCATTGGGTGAAAGTGAAGCTAAATTCAGGAATCTTTTCGAATCTGCCGGGGATAGCATTTTCCTGCTGGATAACGATGTCTTTATCGACTGTAATCCAAAAGCTCTTGAAATGTTCGGCTGTACCCGTGAACAGATCATCGGGCAGCCTCCTTCACGCTTCTCACCCGAGATTCAGCCTGATGGAAAGTCCTCAAAAGAACAGGCCATAGCAAATAACCGCGAAGTGCTTAAGGGTCAACCTCAGTATTTTGAATGGAAACACCGCCGTTATGACGGGACGTTTTTTGATGCGGCAATCAGCTTGACGGCCTTTCTGGACAAGGGGAAACCATATATTCTGGCCATTTGCCGCGACATTACCGAAAACAAGCGTGTTTTGGAGGCGCTTCATGAAAGCGAACAGAAGATAAGGGAAAGCCACGCCCTTCTGCGGATTGCGGGAGAAAAAGCAAAACTGGGAGGATGGAGCATCAATCTTCAAGAAAACCGTATTACCTGTTCCGATGAAGTGTTAGCTATTCATGAGATGCCTGTCGGATACTCACCGTTGCTGGAAGAGGGGATCAGCTTTTACGCTCCGGAATGGCAGGCGAAGATCACAGAAGTATTCACAGATTGCGCGCAAAAAGGAATCCCCTATGACGAAGAAATGCAAATTATCACCGCCGGAGGAAAAAGAGTCTGGGTACGAACCATCGGAGAAGCGGTAAAAGATGACACCGGTAAAATCATCAAGGTGCATGGCGCGTTTCAGGACATCACCGACCGCAAGCAGACGGAGGAGGCCCTGCGGGAGAGTGAGGAAAAGTACAAGCAGCTTTTTGAAAACGCTCCTGCTGGAATATTCCGGGTTGATTTTAAAAGTGGCAAGTTCATAGATGCAAATGATGTCTTTTGCGACTATGCAGGCTGCAGCCAGGATGAAATTAGCTTTCTGGGTCCATTCGACCTTTTGACTGAATCAAGCAAGAAACTGTTTATGGAACGTGTGGGGAAAATGTCCCGAGGCATAAACGTGCCACCGACGGTAGAACTTGAAATATTGAATAAGAAAGGCAGACGATTGAATGTTCAACTGAATGTCAAAAATATCTGCGATTCAGAAGGACATGTGATTGGCGCTGATGTTGTGGCACATGACATCACTTTGCAAAAACAAATAGAGGACGAACTGCGGGCAAGTGAAAGTAATTTTCGCAATTCTCTTAATGACTCCCCGCTGGGTATGCGAATATCGACTATAGAAGGCGAGACTATTTATGCCAACAGGGCGATTCTGGATATCTACGGTTATAACAGTATTGAGGAACTGAAGAAGAAAACCATCAAAGAACGCTATACTCCGGAAAGTTATGCCGCATGGCAGATGAGAAAGGAAAAGAGAATACAGGGCGAGTTTGGACCGTCAGAGTATGAAATAAGCATTGTGAGGAAAAATGGCGAAATACGGCATCTTCAGGCTTTTCGCAAGGAAATCTTCTGGGATGGCGCTGTAAGGTTTCAAGTTTATTATAATGACATCACTGAACGCAAGCGGGCAGAGGAAGAAAAAAGAAAACTTGAAGAGCGTTTGAACCGGGTGGAAAAAATGGAAGCCCTCGGACAGCTGGCCGGAGGTGTTGCACATGATCTGAACAACGTTTTAGGGGTTCTCGCGGGGTATTCTGAGCTGCTGCTGATGGAGATTCCTGAAGGACAGCGAGCCAGAAGTCATGCTGAAAAAATTATGCAGTCCACGGAGAAAGGGGCCGCGATCGTTCAGGATCTTCTCACGCTGGCCAGACGTGGAGTGACAGCTTCAGAAGTGATCGACCTGAATGATGTTGTTTCAGGTTTTCTCAAGTCACCCGTGTTTGACAATATTCAAGGTTCTCATCCCCGTGTGAATTTCAAGGTTGTATGTAATGAAGCACTGCTGAAAATCAAGGGTTCTCCTATTCACCTTGAAAAGACACTGATGAATCTGGTGTTAAACGCAGCGGAGTCTATTTCCGGCGAGGGTGACGTCACGATCCGGACAGAAAACCGTTATCTGGAAAAGCCCATTGTCGGCTATGATGAGGTTAAGGAAGGAGATTATGTTGTCCTGACCTTATCTGATACGGGAACGGGTATTCCTGCCGAGAACAGGGAGAAGATCTTTGAACCGTTTTACACAAAGAAACCCATGGGCCGGAGCGGAACCGGCCTGGGCCTGGCAATTGTCTGGGGAACAGTAAAAGACCACAAAGGATATATTGATGTGCAGACTGAAATTGGCCGGGGCACAACCTTTACACTTTATTTCCCGGTAACACGCGAGGAAATGACTTCCCCTCAGCAGAAAAAGTGCATGGAAGAATACATGGGGCGCGGGGAAACGGTGCTGGTGGTGGATGACATTGCCGGACAGAGAGAGGTGGCTTCCGCATTGATTCAAAAACTCGGTTACAGGGTCCATGCGCTGTCCAGCGGGGAAGAAGCGCTGGAATACCTCCGGCAGAATCAAGCAGACATCCTGGTTCTGGATATGATCATGGTCCCGGGAATCGATGGGCTGGAAACCTATCAGAGAGCTCTCGAAATCAACCCGAAGCAGAAGGCCGTCATTGTGAGCGGATTCTCTGAAACGGACCGTGTCAAAGACGCGCAAAAGATGGGAGCGGGCGCTTATGTCAGGAAACCTTATGTAATGGAGACTCTGGGCATGGCTATCCGCAATGAACTCCGGCGGTGACATTGCTCCCCGATTATCGTTTACTGTTCTCTTCTTTCGCTAGAGATATTTTTTGAAGTTGTCTTGCCTGACTGAACATCTCCTCTCGGAAATCTGTAGAAAACGGCACTAGATGCCCGTGCCCAGCGAGCAGCTGCAACCGCCCGTTTGCCAGATTCACGGCGAGATGACGACCAAACGCCTCCGGCACGAACGTATCCGCATCACCCTGTACGATCTGAATAGGATTTTTCACCTCACTCATCTCAAATCCCCAGTGCTGCCACTGTACCTTCAGATCCTGCACGGCGCCGTCACTTCCCTGCCGAAGCCCCTCCTGCTGCGTGCGCATAAACAAACAGGAACTCTCAGGGGAATCGAGCATCCGGCGATCAAACGGCGACATTTTCTTCACAGCCTCACGCAGGTAAAAATCGGGTCGATGCAGATCCGCACGCCGGACTCCCCAGACCGTGAGACTAAATGCCATGGGATGATTTTGCGCCAGCTTTGCACCTGGAAGACCCTTGTCCGCCATGAACTGCTGTGCGTCGGGAAAGCGGGAAAAGTCCGTATAGCCGGAAATGGCAAAGGTGAACTCCACCCGTTGGGGATAATAGTAGCTTGTCGCTATGACGGGCGGAACCCCGCTGGACCAGCCGATCAGTCCAAAGCGGGCGATCTTTTTCAAATCGGCCAACGCGGCCAGATCTTCGGCAAAATCCTTGAGGGAATAAGGCTTGACGAAGGGCGATTGTCCAAAACCGGGGCGATCAAACGCAATGATTCGATAACCGAAACGGCGGGCATCCCGATCCAGCAGAGCCAATTCCAGGCGGGATCCCGGATTCCCATGTGCGTAAAACAC
>JAGFXG010000207.1 GCA_017860985.1 Deltaproteobacteria bacterium | reverse complement strand
CGGCTGGTCGAACTGAACACGGTTGATGGCGTATCTTGTCGCGTAGTCCATGGCGGCAAGCCCGCAGCCGAGCCCGAGCGACCCGATGCCGATTCTGCCGCCCGCGAGCTCACCCGCTGCCACGCGGAACCCGTCGTTGAGTTTCCCCATGACGGCCGTCTTCGGAACGCGGCAGTCCTCGAATACGAGCTCGTTTGTGATCGATGCGTGCTGACCCATCTTGTGCTCCGCGCGACCTACCGTCAGGCCTTTTGTGCCGTTTTCCACCAAAAAAGTGCTGATGTTCTTGCCTTTCTTGCCCTTCGGGTCCGTGACCGCCCAGACAACGAAAACGCCGGCATACTCAGCACTTGTGATAAACATCTTGTTGCCGTTGATCACGTAGGAGTCGCCGTCGGCGATGGCCGTTGTTCTCATTCCCGCGGGGTCTGAACCGGCGCTGGTTTCGGTCAACGCAAATCCGCCGGCGTAGTATTGGCCCGAAGCTATCTTTGGAATGTAGGCTCTTTTCTGTTCCTCAGAGCCGACGGCCTGGATGACCTCGGCAACCATGTTGTTCACCGACATGGTCACTGCCGTGGAGGCGCAGGCCTTTGCGATCTCCGTCACGGCCAGACTGAAGGCGATGACGCCCGCCTCTGATCCGCCGTACTCACTCTTCACGTTGATGGCCATCAGCCCCAGTTCGCCGAGCTTCCGCAGGTTCTTGAGAAAGGTTTCCCGGTCTCCCTGCTGGTCAAGCTTCGCGGCGATCGGATCGAGCTCCGACTTGGCGAAGTTTCTCGCCGTATCCTGTATGATTTTTTGTTCTTCTGTGAGATCCAGGTTCATGTTGCACATCCCCCTTGTGTAAGTATGTTTTTATAAAATTCAAATTCAGCGGGCAGCTGAATAAAAATTTTCACCATGCAGAGAAATCGATGATTCAACCCGTTGACGGAAGCAGGATAAGAATGCGGCAAATCCGTATTTCTATATATCGTATTCATTCAAAAATCAAGGCTAATTCAAGAATCAAGCGCGAAAAACGAAAATGTATAACTCATTGAAGTTAAACGGGAATATAATGTCGTAGTTCTCTTCTCTACCTTCCCCTTTCGGCCCGCGGGTGAAGGCCCGCAACGGGCGGTGAAAGTGATCAGCCGGTAAGTGGAATCACAAGGATAAGGATATTGAAAAGATGAAAGGTGAGGATGGCAGTGTTCATTGCTCGCATGGATCCAGATCAATCAGGATAAAGAAAAACCCGCCTTTAAGGGTTAATTTATAGCTGCAACCGAGGTGATTGAATATTTTGGTGACCGCCTCATTGGTTGGATCCAGCATGCCTTCGAATTGGTGGATGTCGTTTTTCCTCGCGATGTTGACTACATTGCCCGCGATTTTTGTGCCGAGTCCCAGGCCCTGCCAGTCGTCCTGAACCACAAAGGCGATCTCCGTGTTATCCGTATGTATGTTGTAGTGATAACGGCAGACGGCAATGATGCGTTCTTCACCGCTTTCCTGCGTCGCAGCCACAAGGGCGAAATCGGATTTATAATTCAAAAGGGTGAAACGGTCGAGCCACTCTTCAGGAAGCTGCCTGACATTGGACAGGAAACGCCGGTAGATGGTTTGGGGGGACAAGCGCTTGAGTAACTCAACAAGAAGGCGGCGATCGGAGGGCTTTATCGGCCTCAAGAGCACTCTGCGGGCATTTTTGAGCGTAATCCATTCTTCGTATTCATATGGATAGTCGTCGGGCAAACCAATGTTTGCAACTGATTCCATGGCCTCATCAACAATGGGAGTTCGTAAAACAATATAAAAAAAACATGACAAAAAAGACAGAATTATTTATGCTTTAATGCCAATGGGTGCTGTGGGTTTTTTCAAGACCGATTGTACGCAAATGAAAAAACCTGATCCGGGAAATACTATTGAAATTATTATTTCGGTCACGGGCAGGGAACAATGGAAAACGACAAGAAATTCGACTGGGTCGAACAGATGGACAGAGAGCTTCTCGATGCTTTTGTTGATAACCCCTATGAGTGTCCCATCGTCATTGATCGAAATGGTGTCATTCGATTCATGAGTCGTTACAACAAGGGGCTCTATGGCGTGGCACCGGAGGAAGCCGTCGGAAAGTACATAACGGAAGTCAATAAAAACAGCAAAATGCAGGAGACCTTGATCAACGGCATGCCGTCCATAGGGGAAACGCATCTGGTCGGCAATCGGTATCAGATATTGGCCCGGATACCCATCCGGGATGAGAAGGGCAATATCATCGGTGTATTGGGGAAGCGGATCTTCCATCGCACGGACAAGGTCAAGGAACTGTACCGGAAGCTCGAGCTTCTCGAAAAGCAGTTGAAATACTACCGCGATGAGGTGCACACCCTCAAGAGCGGAGGGTATAACATTGCTAAAATCGTCGGTAACTCGGCGGCCATCAGAGGCCTCGTTAAACTCTCCCTGCAGGCATCGGGAAGTGATGCGCCGGTTCTGATTACCGGCGAGTCGGGGACGGGGAAAGATGCCTGCGCATTTTTTATTCACGAACACAGCAAAAGATCCAGTGGGCCCTTCATCCGGGTCAACTGCGGGGCCATTCCCCGCGAACTCATCGAAAGCGAACTGTTCGGGTACGAAGGGGGGGCTTTCACGGGGGCGAAAAAACAGGGAAAGATGGGTAAATTCGAGCTTGCCCAGGCGGGAACGATATTCCTCGACGAGATCGGCGAGATGCCTCTCGACATGCAGGTCAAGCTTCTGCGTGTCCTCCAGGAATATGAAATAGACCGCGTGGGGGGAACGAAGCCGATCAAGGTGGATTTCCGTCTGATAACGGCTACAAACAAGGATCTGACGGATGAAGTGGAAAAGGGTGCTTTCCGGATGGATCTTTTTTACCGCATCAACATCTTTCATATTCAGACGCCGAGCCTCCGGAATATCAGTGAGGACATTCCGGCGATTGCAGAGTTTGTCATTCTGCAGCTCCGGGACAGGATCACGCAGGGCCCGTCTCGAATTTCCAGCGAGGCCATGGCCCTCATGAAGGCGTATCGCTGGCCGGGGAATGTGCGGGAGCTTAGAAATGTTATCGAGCGGGCCATGTTTACGGCGGAGAGTAACGAAATACGGGTTGAAGACCTCCCGAGCAGGATCAGGGATTTACGAGGAGCCCGCGAAGAAATAACGGAAGGTGCGGTGCATCTCAGAAACGCGCTTCAGGAGGCTGAAAAGAAAATCATCAAAGACGCCCTTCGTCAGACCAGCGGCAATAAAGTGAAAGCTGCTGATCTGCTGGGTATTCACAGGACTGTTCTTTATTACAAGATCAAGCAGCTCAACATCGTCGAGTAGGCCACAGAGGCACCTCAGGATTCTCTTTCTTCCAGGCTCCCAACTTGTAATCGAAGAACTGTATAATTATCACTACACACAATAAGCCAGTTATGTATAATTATTTGTACATCACCCTCCCTTGGCCTGTATCGCAATAAAATATAAAATCCAATAATATTAACTACATATCTTATTTTTTGGCTGTGGCCTGACCCTTGCACGAGTAATGATCTGAGGGGGATGGAAGGCGTAGTGTCTCAACGTACCCACCCGAAAAATTCCACAGTCACTTTCAAAATGTTTTCGAGGGTAAAAAGCCAATGTTGATCGAATCAATCAAGACAGCAGCGGTCGTATATTTGATTGCGGCAATCGTTGCCATCCTCGTGGCCCTCTACATCAAGCTGGCTGTTTATTATCTGCACGGAAGAAAGAAAGCGAACAAGGCCGCATTATCTCCTGCTGCCCCGAAGGATGTTCCCAAGTAAAGGCATAAAAGGGTGGAGGCATAACATGGTGGAATTCAGGATACTGGATCTTTTTCAGGGTGCCGCTACGCTC
>JAGFXG010000206.1 GCA_017860985.1 Deltaproteobacteria bacterium | reverse complement strand
AGCGCTGCCGAATTAAAGGAAGCCGCTTTGGGGCCGCTTTCCGATCCGGTCATCCAGGAATTTTCTATCAACCGCCCGCTGGCCAAGAATTTTGACTGGCTCATCGAAGTCGGCTTCCGTCCGGGCGTTACCGACAACGTCGGCAAAACGGCACGAGAAGCGATAGAGCTTTTGCTGGGTGGCGCGGCCAATTCCAGGAAAATCAATGTTTACACATCGCGCCAGTATCTGATTTCAGGACAAATATCCAGATCGGGTGCCGAAACAATCGCCTCCGGACTTCTGGCAAACGATTTGATTGAACGTCATCAGGTGCTTGCCGCCAGTGATTTTGATATTAACCAGGGCTTGCCCGCTTTTATTCCTAAGGTACAGGGCGAAGACAAACCGCAGGTGGTTCAAATCAATCTGGCTGCCGTTTCCGCGCAGGGTCTTTTGAAAATCAGCCAGGAAAAGCTCCTGGCCCTTAACCTGGAAGAGATGAAGAAGATACAGGCTTATTATCAGAATCCCGCTGTGATCAAGGCCCGCAAGAAATTCGGTCTGGATGAAAACACAACCGATGTGGAATTGGAATGCCTGGGCCAGACCTGGTCGGAACACTGCAAGCACAAAATCTTCAACAGCAAAATCAATTATACCGACGGTCGCCGTCAACTGACGATAGATTCCCTTTTCAAAACGTATATCAAAGGCTCGACCGCCAAAATCCGCAAGGCCAAAGGCAGGAAGGATTTCTGCCTGTCCGTTTTTGTGGACAACGCCGGCGTCATCAAATTCAACGATGAGTATAATTTGGTTTTTAAGGTGGAGACGCACAATTCACCTTCCGCGCTTGATCCTTATGGCGGCGCGCTCACCGGCATTGTCGGTGTCAACCGCGACCCGTTTGGGACGGGCATCGGCGCAAAGCTGATTTTCAATACGGATGTGTTTTGCTTTGCCTCGCCCTTTCACAAAAAGAAGCTGCCGCCCCGCATTCTGCACCCGCGGCGGATTTACGAAGGCGTGCGGGAAGGCGTCGAGCATGGCGGAAACAAAAGCGGTATCCCGACCGTCAACGGCAGCATCATTTTTGACGAACGCTACCTGGGCAAACCCCTCGTTTACTGCGGCACAGCCGGAATCATGCCCGCCAGAATCAACGGCAGGCCCTCGCACACCAAAGAGATCATGCCCGGGGACATTGTCATCATGACGGGTGGACGGATCGGCAAAGACGGCATTCACGGCGCGACCTTTTCTTCGGAAGAACTGCATGAAGGCTCACCGGTGACGGCCGTGCAGATCGGCGACCCGATCACGCAAAAGAAAATGACAGACTTCCTGCTGGTGGCCAGGGACCGCGGCCTTTATCGCGCGATCACGGATAACGGAGCGGGCGGCCTGTCTTCTTCCGTGGGGGAAATGGCGACCTACTCGGGAGGATGCGAAATCGATCTGTCACTGGCCCCGCTGAAATACGCGGGCCTGCAGCCGTGGGAAATCCTGGTATCCGAGGCGCAGGAACGCATGTCGCTTGCTGTCGATCCGAAAAAGGTTGAAACGTTCATGAACCTGGCCCGCAAGATGGGCGTGGAAGCCACGGTGCTGGGCAAATTCACGAAGTCGGGGAAATTCCATGTCCGCTTCGGCTCAAAGACAGTGGCGTACCTGGATATGGATTTTCTACACGATGGCGTTCCGCAGATGAAGCTTGCCGCAAAATGGAAAGCGCCGAAAAACCCCGAACCGGTCTTTGCCGAACCCGCTGATCTGGGGAAAGCCCTTACCCGGATGCTTTCGAGGCTCAATATCTGTTCAAAGGAATCCGTTGTCCGCCAGTACGATCACGAAGTTCAAGGCGGCTCGGTGGTGAAGCCCCTGGTGGGTGTTCAAAACGACGGGCCGTCGGATGCGGGCATTGTCAGGCCGCTTCTGGATTCCATGGAGGGCGTTGTTGTTGCGCATGGCATCTGCCCGCGCTACAGCGACATCGACGCCTATCACATGACCGCCTGTGCCATTGACGAGGCGGTGAGAAACGCCGTGGCAGTGGGTGCGGATCTGGATCATCTGGCGGGGCTGGACAACTTCTGCTGGTGTGATCCCGTGAAGTCCGCCAAAACGCCGGACGGAGAATACAAACTGGCTCAGCTGGTCCGGGCCAACATGGCAATTTACGATTACACTACAGCTTATGGCGTGCCGTGCATTTCCGGCAAGGACAGCATGAAAAATGATTATTCCATCGGCAAAACAAAAATCTCCGTGCCGCCAACGCTGCTTTATTCGGTGATCGGAAAAATCAAGGATGTCCGCAAAGCCGTGACCATGGACGCCAAGCGTCCGCAGGATCTGGTTTATATCCTTGGCGAAACCCGGGATGAACTGGGCGGATCTGAATGGTTTGCTCAAAACGGCTCGGTGGGCAGCAACGTGCCGCAGGTGGACGCTAAAAAAGCGATGAAGCTTTATCGTGCCCTGCACAAGGCGATCACGGCGGGCCTGGTTGCCTCATGCCACGACTGTTCTGATGGAGGCCTTGGCGTCGCGCTTGCCGAAACCGCATTTGCCGGGGGAATGGGAATGCGCATCGATTTAAAAGATGTTCCCTATCGCGGGAAGAGGCGCAACGACTATGTTTTATTTTCCGAGACGGCCAGCCGCTTTGTCGTGACCATTCATCCCAAGGATCAAAACAGGTTTGAAAAGATCATGGCCGGAAATGTTTTTTCGGAAATCGGCTTTGTTTCGGCCGACGGACTGTTTGAGGTTGCAGGAATCAACGGCCGGCCGATTGTTAAAGACAACATCAATAAATTGAAAGAAGCCTGGCAAAAGCCGCTAAATTTTTAAGACAGGATTGAACATATGCCCCGCAAAGTAAAAGCCATCGTATTGACCGGCAACGGCACCAACTGTGAAATGGAAATGGCGCATGCCTGCAGGCTGGCCGGTGCCGACATGGTTGACATTGTGCATATCAGCGAACTGCTTTTCGGAGAGAAGAAACTTTCCGCCTATAATTTTTTAAATCTTCCGGGAGGCTTTCTCGACGGCGATGATCTGGGCTCGGCGAAAGCCGGCGCCAACCGTTTTCTGCACGCGCCCATTTCCGGCACCGATGAAATGCTCATCGAAGAGTTGCTGAAATTCATCAATGCGGGCGGCCTGATCCTGGGGGTCTGCAACGGTTTTCAGCTGATGGTGAAGCTGGGACTGCTGCCCGCTCTTGACGGCAATTTCACGAAACAGAACACGACACTGACCTTCAACGATTCGGGGCGATTCGAAGACCGCTGGGTTTATCTCAAAGCCAACACCCATAGTCCCTGCGTGTTCACCAGAGAAATTGATCTTGTGTATTACCCCGTGCGTCACGGCGAAGGAAAGTTTGTTGTGGAAAGCGCCTCCGTGCTGGCAGAGATGGAAAAGAAAAACCTTGTCGTGTTTCGGTACTGCAACGGAAAAGGATCTATCACCATGGACTATCCAGACAACCCCAACGGATCAACCCGCGCTATTGCCGGCATCTGCAATGAAACAGGCCGGCTCTTTGGACTGATGCCGCATCCCGAAGCGTTTCTGCATCACACCAACCACCCCCGCTGGACGCGGGAATCCCTCCCCGAAGAAGGCCAGGGATTGGCCATTTTCCAAAACGCCGTCCGTTTTATCCGCAGCGCAGAATTTTAATTTTATTAAAGGTGCATACACTTTATGACATCCTTTCCCTAAAAATGAATCACTTCATAACGTACCTGATTTATTTTAAGGAAAAAAATCCATTTTAGCCCTTCATCAATAATATAACCCCCTCATCTTGCAGCTAAGATATCCTTGACATTAAAGACCGCGTTTTCTATAGTTTTTACGAAAGTAAATTCTTTTCAAAAATGGGAATCCTCATGGAAATTTTTGAGAAT
>JAGFXG010000205.1 GCA_017860985.1 Deltaproteobacteria bacterium | reverse complement strand
AATCCTCAAAGCTGACGAACATCGAATTTTCTCTGATAAAAGAGCATGCCGAGAAAGGGCATGAGATGCTAATGGGTGTGGAATCGTCCTGGCCGCTGGCGGAGGTCGTTTATCAGCATCACGAGCGGATGGACGGCTCCGGTTATCCCAGAAATCTGAAAGATGAAGAGATCCTCATAGAAGCCCGGATTCTTGCTGTTGCCGATGTTGTGGAAGCCATGGCATCCCATCGTCCCTACCGTCCGGCCCTGGGTATTGATGCAGCCCTGGATGAGATCGAAAAAAACAGCGGGATTCTTTATGACAAAGCGGTTGCCAGCGCCTGTTTAAGATTGTTTCGAAAGAAGGGGTATCATCTGCCTGAGATGAAGGCTTAGCTTCATCCGTCCGTGTCGCATGAAGATCAAGCAGATACGACGGTTAACGTTGGCAACGCAGCAAAACTGCTTATGTACGAATTTTATTTATAATCAGAAAGCTCCGCAGAGGTTGAACTGCAATGGCTTCAAAAACTAAACCAACCGTTAAATCAAAGATGCCTGTCAAACAGAAAGCAAAAACCGATCTCAAATTAAAAAACAAAGCTCGCCCGGCTGCCAAACCAAAGAAAAGCAGGACATCGGAGAAAAATGATATTACCAGCCTGTCAGAAGATATCATATCCCATGTTGGCGTCGGAATTTATATCCTCCAGAAGGGGAAATTTGTCTATGTCAGCTCCCTGTACAAGAAGCTTTCGGGTTACTCAGATAAAGAGCTGATTAATCTCAATTCCCTTGAATACATTCATCCGGAAGACCGGAATAAAACCAGGCAGAATGCGATTAAAGCACTGAAGCGGGAGAGTTCTGAACCTTACGAATACAGGTTCATCAAGAAAAACGGAGCTATTATGTGGGCTCTGGAAATGGTTGCTACTGGGCAGTTTTATGGATATTACCGAGCGCAAAGTCATGGAGCAATCATTACTGAAAAGTGAAGAAAAATACCGATCGATACTTGAAAATATTGAAGAAGGCTACGCGGAAATCGACCTGAAAGGGAATTTAATTTTTTTTAACGATGCTTTGTGCAGAATTCATGAGTACACCAGAGAGGAAACCATGAGCATCGACAACTATCGTGCAGTAATGGACGAAGCCAATGCCAAAAAAATATTTTATCACTACAACGAAGTTTACACTACAGGTGAGTCTCAGAAAGAAGTTGAATATGAAATTATCACCAAGAGTGGCAAGAGAAGATATATCGAAACATCAATAACCCCCATAAAAGACCCGAGCGGGCGGGTGTATGCATTCAGGGGGATTTTGACGGACAGGACGGAACGGAGGAAAGCGGAGGAAACGCTGCGTCAGTCTGAGGTGAAATACCGGACCATTCTGGAAGAGATGGATGAGGCATATTTCGAGGTCGACCTTGCTGGTAATTACACGTATGTGAACGACGCGATATCCCGTCTTCTGGGATATCCGCAGGAAGAGCTTCTCGGGACGACATTCCGCAAACAGGTGAATGAAGAAGACACGGCGCTGCTGTATGAGGCTTTCGGCAAGATCTTCACCACCGGCAAGCCGGTACGGGACATTGCATACAAAGCCATCCGCAAGGACGGAGAAATCAGGTATTCCGAAATTACCGGTTTCCCCATTCAGAACCAGAAGGGGGAAGTGGTCGGTTTCCGCGGCATCGGCCGGGATATTACCGAGCGCAAGCGGATGGAGGAAACACTGCGTCAGTCCGAGCAGAAATACCGGACCATTCTGGAAGAGATGGATGAAGCGTATTTCGAGGTGGATCTGTCCGGAAATTACACTTATGTGAACGACGCGATATCCCGTCTTCTGGGGTATCCGCAGGAAGAGCTTCTCGGGACGACATTCCGCAAACAGGTGAATGAAGAAGACACCGCGCTGCTGTATGAGGCTTTCGGCAAGATCTTCACAAACGGCAAGCCGGTGCGGGACATATCCTACAAAGCCATTCGCAAGAACGGAGAAATCAGGTATGCTGAAATTGCCGGTTTCCCCATTCAGAACCAGAAGGGAGAGGTGATTGGTTTCCGGGGCATCGGCCGGGATGTTACCGAGCGCAAGCGCAGTGAAGAGCAAATCAGGCACATGGCTACCCACGATGCTTTGACAGATCTGCCCAACCGCATGATGTTCGGCCAGCTGCTGAATCACGCCATACAGGCCGCAAAGCGCAACAAACGCAAGCTGGCCGTTCTGTTTATCGATCTGGACCGGTTTAAGATCGTCAACGACACGCTTGGCCATGAAGCGGGCGATATGCTTTTGAAAACAACTGCCGCGCGTTTCAAGCAGACGCTTCGTGCCATGGATGTAGTCGCCCGCCTTGGGGGGGACGAGTTTGTTATTCTGGTCGAAGAGGTCGATAATCCGGGTCAACTCGTTACCGTAGCCCAGAAGATTCTTTCCGCCGCCATGAAGCCGGTGTCTCTCATGGGTGAAGAATGCCGTGTAACGGCAAGTGTGGGCATCAGCGTATACCCGAAGGATGGCGAAGATGATCAGGCCCTGATGAAGACGGCCGACAAGGCCATGTATTTTGCCAAAGAAGAGGGCAAAAATAATTACCAGTTTTATTCCGAAGATATGAAGTCCCAGTCGGTCGAGCAGCTTTCGCTTGAAACCCATCTTCGTCTTGCGCTGGAGCGCAATGAGCTTTCTTTAAACTACCAGGCCAAACTGGATTTCAAGACGGGCGCGATCACAGGCGTGGAAGCCCTGCTGCGCTGGCATAGCCCGATACTTGGTGACGTAACGCCCACGCAGTTCATACCGGTGGCTGAAGAAACCGGTTTGATCATTCCAATTGGCCGGTGGGTGATGAAAACCGCCTGTGCACAGAATGTAGCCTGGCAGCGGCAGGGGCTCCCCCCTGTGTGCATTTCAGTAAATTTATCCCTCCGCCAACTGCGGGATGAGAACCTGATTGAAGATATCAAAGCAGCGCTCGAGGATTCCGGTCTGGCGCCTCATCTGCTGGAGCTTGAGATTACTGAGAGTATGGTCATGCACAATCCGGCGCGCATGGTGGCGATTCTGACGCAAATCAAGGACATGGGGGTTCGCCTGGCGATTGATGATTTCGGCACCGGCTACTCCTCGCTTGCGCATATCAGGCGTTTTCCGATTGATACAATCAAAGTAGACCGCTCATTCATACGCAATGTTCCGGACGATTATGAGGATAAGGCCATTATCGAGGCGATCATTTCCATGGGCCAGACGCTCAGTCTGACCGTGGTTGCCGAAGGCGTGGAAACGCAGGAGCAGATGAACTATTTGAAAGAACATTCCTGTAATGAAATGCAGGGTTTTTACTTTAGCAAGCCTGTTGCGGCCGACGAATTTGCCAATCTTTTAAAAGTGAATTTTTCTTCTCCACAAAAGTAAGGCTGAAAGAAATCAAAACGATTGAGTGTCGGATACCCGTGCCTTCAGTCAAGGCACGGGTAGCAAAGCGAGGGTGTGTTTTGGAGATTTTCCGATCAGTCCGAATGCCACACATAGCGTCCGAAAGCGCCGGATCTGGTGCGCCCTTTGCGGGCACCGGTTCGGACAGTTTTCTGCTGCCGTTTGTTCTCATCAACATCATACATCGCAAAGACTTCCTGGATTGACCGGGTTTCCGGCAGCACATAGACGATGCCATTTGTCCCGGTAAAGGCAGGGCGTACGACGCTCTTGTAGAACTTCTCCGGAACATTGATGCAGCCATAGGAAATACGTTTATCGAGCGGCGTCGGAGTGGCCAGGCGCTGCAGGCGGCGCTCTTCGGGTCTGTTCGTAACCACCGGATGCAGAGAGATGGCTGCGGCGTAGTCTACCCAGAGAATATTCTTTCCGTGGAAATTGCGGCCCAGAGAGGCAACGAAGCGTCCTGCCGGCGTGATGCGCTCCTCGGGGCGCATCTCCGACATCTCGCGCTGGCCTATACCGGGAACGGAGTCATCACCCCGCCCAAGACCGAGCAGCACGGGGGCAGAACCGCGAAGTCTCCCTTCCGGGTAGAATACAAAGACTCTGGCGTTTGTCTTGTCTATAATCACAAATGGCATGCGGTAATTGTCGCCCGAATCGACGACCCAGTCTGCAACGTGCCGGACATCCGGAGAAACGCTCTCCCCTTCGAAGTTTGCCCGCCTGGGATGATCTGCCGCCAGGGGTTGCGAATCAACATTGTAAGAATCTACCACCTGATAAACTAACTGATAACCTTCTTGTCCGGTTTTGGCTACGGCAGTGCCTTCATGCGCAGATGCAGATAATGATCTGCCCGGATTGGCCGATTGAGCAACGTTATCCATCGCGGCCGATTGTTGTGGTGTAAAACCGCCGGCCAGCAAGCCCAGACAAAATCCTTTGATGATCATCGCCGCTATTGAACGCATGTTCCACGCTGAAAACCTGTGTATTAAGTTAATGTTTCCTGCTGAAAACGTTGTATCCTGAAACGAGTTCAGAAGGAACAGTCCGATCCTGTTACGCCATTATTTTATCATTATCCTGTCCGCCTGAAATGCAGCCTGCCGATCAGTACTGCATTTCTGTTAGTTGCGGTCATGGATCCGCGGCCGTTCCGGTTCTACGTAGGGCTCAGGTGGGGCCTGCTCCTCGACGGGCGCTATCACTGCCTGTTCCTCTTCGTACCAGCAATCCCAGGATCCTAGTTTGTAACGGAAATCCCCGACGGGCCTGCAAAAGGTGAACTCCACGGGATCCGAAACAAGATACCGTCCCACGACATGTACGCTGCGCGTTGGAAGGGAGAAAGGCAGGGCAAGAACGAATATGGTCGAACCGACGAC
>JAGFXG010000204.1 GCA_017860985.1 Deltaproteobacteria bacterium | reverse complement strand
GAGGGAAAAAGAAGATGAGAGAAAACAATAAAGCTGTTTACATTTCGGACAATTTAGCGAAGGTTGCGGGAATATCTTTTCGATTTTCCACTACAGACTACTCACTATCAACAAATGACAGTTCTGTGGCCTTATTAAAACCAAAACGCTTTCTGCAATATTATGAATACCTGATTTTTGAACACAATGTGAAAAATGTTGTTGAATTTGGAATTTTCGAAGGAGGGATCGGTGTCTTTCTAACATCGTTAAAGAAAGATCTCCGTTATCTTGGTTTCGATATAAGTTCCCCTGTTGTTGGATTACAAAATTTTCTAAATTGCCATGGCGATATTGGGCAAAGAGTTATTACCCATTTTAACGTTGGACAAAATGATTCAAGAGTTCCTAAATTGATAGATGATTTTTTGGAGGGAGAGCAGCTCGATTTAATCATTGATGATGCTTCGCATCAGTATTTTGAAACACAAAAAGCTTTTGAGTTGTCTTTTCCCATTTTGAAGGAGGGAGGTTGCTATGTTATCGAAGACTGGGGATGGCTTCACTGGGGTGGATACGAGATACCGGTTCACTGGAAGCATTCTCAAGCCCTCACAAAGTTGGTTTTTAAATTGGTGATGCTTTGTGCAAGCAACCCTGAAATCATTGCGGAGATTAATATTTTCCCTAATATGGTGATTATAAAAAAGGGGAAACAGAAAATCAGCGGTGACTTTGGCTTAGAATGCTATATAAGGAGAGATATTATAAGTATAAACGAGACTATGCTCTCCGAGCCTGATGAATTGATTAAGGATCTGAATGCCAAGTTGGACGGCACTCAGTTGCTCTTGCAATGTCATAAAGCTGAATTAGATACTATTTATGGTAGCAGGTCATGGAAAATAACAAAACCTTTGAGGCTTACACGACGTGCATTTAGTGTGTTCAATCTAATGATCAGACGGTTCACTTCGGCCAGGGAAGGATAATTCCTCGTTCAGCGAGAATTTCCGCGACTCCCACTTTTTTTAACAAACGTACCTAAAAATGATTTAGATAAGCCTCCGTTCGGCGAGATAGAACGAATTTCGTGCTACCAATTGATACGGTTGGGGAATGGGGATTGGAATTTGGTATTCGCTAAGGGAAAAAGCGGGCACCGCAGGGGCCATCGGATTGTGTTCTCTTGATGGCGATATCATGAAAAAGCCTTTGGGTTTCTATTGTGACTCATAAAAGTGGATGCCGGTTTGCTCAATAAGATGGTACCAGACCGAAAGATGAGAGGCACGGTTGAGTTGATCAGCGTCATTGTCTTCCTGTTCATCGGGGCTGGCCTGAGGATTTGGCGTGTGGGCGAAATCCAAATCTTTGCGGACGAGATTCACACTTTGTGGTGGTCCGCGCGGAGCAGCTTGCGGTGGATCGCCACGCACGTCTCCTCAAACGATGTCTGTATTCCTTATTCCCTTTACAATAAAGCGCTTTTGTCCACCATCGGTTTGAGCGAATGGATGATGCGATGGCCCGCCGCGGCGAGCGGTATCGCTTTGCTCCTTTTATGCTATCCTCTCTTGAAAAAGAGCTGCGGTGCAACTTTCGCTTTGCTGGGCCTGGGATTTCTTTCCTTGTCGCCTTATCTGATTTACTTATCGCGGGAAGCACGCCCGTACGCCATCATAATGGCTTTGATGACGTGGGCCGGCATTGTCCTGCTGCTTTGGCGGCAAGACAGAAAAGGTAACCGCCTCAAGTTGGCGGCTTTTCTTTTAGCCTTAAGCGTCTATTTCCACCCGGTGACCATGCCGTCCGCTTTTTCAATGTGGTTTTATCCTCTTGTGGTGATGCGGTACGACGCGGCGGATCGAGGAAACTGCAAGGATTATCTCTACGCGACGATGATCGGAATGGCAACCACAGCCGTGTTATTAGGCCCGACGGCGCTCTCATGGATGGATAGTGTGGCCGGAAAGGCGTCCCGGGGAAATATGGAGATTTCCGCTGCCGTTGACGGGTTGCTTCTGCTGCATGGCCTGCCGGTGAGAGTGCCGATATGGGGGTGGGCGCTGCCGGTGTGCGTCGGATTCATCGGGCTGTTCAGGAAACACAGGATAGAGGCCGTGTTGCTGCTGATCCTGTTGCTGGTCCAGATATCGGCTATCCAAATATCACAACCGCTTCTGGTGGAAATTCCATGGGTCTGGACAAGGTACTGGATACACCTCTTTCCATTGCTTCTGGTCGGATTGCTGCTCGGGCTGCGCGATTTGACTCCCACATTCCCGCGCAGGCATTGGTTCAAGCAGATTGCGGTTGTTCTTCTTCTCTGTGTCTATGGCGCCTGGCATGCGGTCAATGGTCATTACGCCATCGGGCAGGAAAAAAGTTATCCCAATCACCCCATGCTGCTCATGATGCCGCCGCAAAAGCGTGTTCTGGAAGACATCGCCCCCGCGGCCGCATTTTACCAGCGGGTGATTCGGCCGCTGGCGGATGTTCGTATTATTGAATCGCCTAGAGTATACACGTTTCCCATGTACGATTTATATAGTCGGCTGCACGGAAAACGGGTATACACGGCCGGCATGGGTGAAGGCATGGGCCAAACGGTGATGGAAGATCATCCAGGGTTCGATTTTTCCACCGCATGGGACGGTTCGCTCAATCGTTCCGCAATAAAAACCTTCTGGATACATCACAAAAATATAAAAGAAGAAATCAGATGGGCCAGCCATCGGGCGATGCAATATCCTCTGGTCGCAGGGCAATTGAAAGTCCTGGCCGAATTCATGCTCGAAGCTTCAAGGGCGGATTTATTGTTCGGATCCCAGGCGGCGCTGGATGATTTTGCGCCGGGCGGCGGTGCGCGTCTCATCTTCGAAGATCAGTGGTTGAAGGTATTTGAATTGTAATCAGGACCAGTGAAGGGAAGAAGATTGTGGAAGCGATGGCATGCAACCCGGGAGATGGTAAGAAGCCATTTGTGATGGTGGTATTGCCCGCCTTCAATGCCGAGCGAACGCTGGCCAAAACGATCCGCGATATTCCCGAAGGGATTGTCGACCGTATTTTGCTGGTGGATGACGGCAGCACGGATCGAACGGTTCAGATCGCTACATCGCTGGGCCTCGAGGTGATCGTTCATAAGAAGAACCAGGGATATGGCGCCAACCAGAAAACATGTTACGACCAGGCATTGGCCTCCGAGGCCGAAATCATCGTCATGCTGCATCCTGATTATCAGTATGATGCCCGCTTGATTCCGGCATTTATACCATTTCTGCAGACCGGCGTTTGCGACCTGATGTTGGGAAACCGGATCCGGACCCGTCGGGAGGCTATCCGCAATGGTATGCCGCCATGGAAGTATATTGGCAACCGGGCGCTCACCCTATTTGAAAATATGCTTCTCGGTCAGAATCTGGGTGAGTGGCATTCCGGGTTTCGCATGTTTCATCGTAAGCTCATCGAGATCATTCCTTACAGGCTGAATTCGGATGATTTTGTATTCGATACGCAGTTTCTGGTGCAAGCGGTACACTATGGTTTCAGAATAGGCGATGCGCCGGTTCCGGTGCGCTATTTTGAAGAGGCCTCTTCCATCAATTTTATGCGCAGTTGGAAATATGGTTTGGAGACCCTGAAAGCGGTCGGCGGTTATATAGGCAACCGGTTCGGTTTGCTGAAGCTTCCCTGGCTCGCCTGAGAATGTCCCGGACATCGGAACGCACAAGGATGAGCGATAGGGGTGTCGTATAGTGACCCCCTGATCCGACGATTCGGGATGAGTCGGTGGCAAGCTCACGAGGTGATCCTGAGAAGTGATAATGGACTGATTTTCAGCTCCAAGCGTTACATGAAACTCGTGAACAGGTACGGCTTGGAGCCTGAATACATCACGCCGTACTCTCCGGAACAGAACGGGGCTATGGAGCG
>JAGFXG010000203.1 GCA_017860985.1 Deltaproteobacteria bacterium | reverse complement strand
ATCTCTTTCCTTGCGGCCGCCGCCTTCGTATCAGTATCCATATTATATTCCGTAAAGGCGAGCTTTTTGGAATTTAAAAATTCCCTGGCTTTATCACAGTCCGGACAATCGTTTTTTGTGTATAGCGTAATGGAGGGCGCTTTTC
The DNA here is from genome assembly GCA_017860985.1 of Deltaproteobacteria bacterium. Classification (GTDB taxonomy): domain Bacteria; phylum Desulfobacterota; class Syntrophia; order Syntrophales; family Smithellaceae; genus UBA8904. The sequence goes on along the minus strand of JAGFXG010000203.1, from coordinate 3,788 downwards.
CCGCATCAGGAGATTGTTTTTCGTCACTGGCGCCGGAATCAGTCTGGAACACTTTTACACTTTTGCCTTTCTTCACTGGCGGCGGATAGTCCGTAATATGTTTCACGCCGGATTCATCTTCCCAGCTATAATAATAATCGGCATAAGCTGTCCATGAAAACATCAGGACCAGCGTCAGTAAAAAAAACAGGTATTTCTTCATGATAAGCCTCCATCATCAGCGCCGCGGGCGCATGTCCAATATTTTTTCCTGATATTTCTATAACGATTCTTCACCCGCCTGACAATCCATAAAAATTTTATTAATTTTTCTTTATACTTGTAACATTAACCGGAATGCTTTTAAAAATCAATCTCCTTTTTTCCACAATAAAGGCAGTGTCGATGATCGGAATTTTTCACCAATAAAAATCTGTCATCAGAATTTATGCCTGATTTCACCTGCGGCATTCCTGTTTTCTTCCTTTTTTCTTTGGCAAAAAAAAAGAGATTATGTAATAAGGGAAACCATCACGAAATTTTTATTTCCGGGAGTCGGACAATGAGCAAAACCTATATTTTGGCCCTTGATCAGGGCACGACCAGTTCGCGAGCCGTCATCTACAATTCCGAAGGCGAGGCAGTCAAAATTGCACAGAATGAATTTACACAGATTTATCCGCAGGCCGGTTGGGTCGAGCATGATCCCATGGAAATCTGGGGCTCCCAGCGAGGTGCCGCCAGCGAAGTGCTTGCCACCACGGGCATTGCGCCGGAAGAGATCGTCGCAATCGGCATTACCAATCAGCGGGAAACCACCATTGTCTGGGACAAAGCCACAGGCAAACCGGTTTATAACGCCATTGTCTGGCAGTGCCGCCGCACAGCTTCAATCTGTGATGAACTGAAAGCCGAAGGGCTGGAAGAGTATATCCGTGAAAATACAGGCCTGGTGCTGGACGCGTATTTTTCGGGAACAAAACTGAAATGGATTCTTGATCACGTTGAAGGAGCCCGCGCCCGGGCGCAAAAGGGAGAACTGCTTTTTGGCAATGTAGACACCTGGCTGATCTGGAACCTAACACGGGGAAAGGTTCACGTCACCGACTACTCGAATGCTTCGCGCACAATGCTGTACAACATTAAAGATTTGAAATGGGATGAGACGATACTGAAAAAACTCGACATCCCCGCCTGCATGCTACCGGAGGTCAAACCTTCATCCACCGTTTACGGTTTGACCGACGCGAGGGTCCTGGGCGCGGAAATCCCCATTGCCGGGGTCGCGGGAGACCAGCAGGCGGCGCTCTTCGGTCAGGCCTGCTACACGCCCGGCATGGTTAAAAACACTTACGGCACGGGATGTTTCATGCTCATGCTGACCGGTGAGACGATTGCCCATTCCAAAAACGGCCTTCTGACCACCATCGCCTGGGGAGTGGACGGGAAAGTGGAATACGCACTCGAAGGCAGCATCTTCGTGGCCGGCGCCGCGATTCAGTGGCTGCGGGACAGCCTGCGCGTCATATACGATGCTCGCGACAGCGAATATTTTGCAACGAAGGTCCCCGATTCCCAGGGTGTTTACGTGGTGCCTGCTTTTGTGGGTCTGGGCGCTCCATACTGGGACATGTATGCCCGGGGCGCCATTGTCGGACTCACACGCGGAACCAACCGCAATCACATCATTCGCGCCACGCTGGAATCCATCGCGTATCAGACCCGTGATGTTCTGGAACTGATGCGAGCTGAATGCGGTATTGATTTGCGCGAACTGCGCGTCGATGGAGGAGCATGCGCCAATAACTTCCTGATGCAGTTTCAGGCCGATATTCTGGATGTGCCGGTAGAACGTCCGCAAATCATCGAAACAACCGCACTGGGAGCCGCATATCTGGCGGGATTGGCCACGGGATTCTGGAAAGACCGGTCAGTGATTGCCGAAAAGCGGAAAGTGGATCGCCGTTTCCAGCCTGCAATGAACGAGGAAAAAAGACAAAAACTATATGCCCGGTGGAAAAAGGCAGTGGAGCGCGCCCGAAGCTGGGAGGAAGAGTAGCAGAAGGTTCGCTTCGACAGGCTCAGCGCCCGAAGGGGCAAGGTTCAAGTTTCAAGGGGGAAGGCCGGTTTTAGATGATCAAAACGGATGTTATTATTATTGGCGGGGGTGCTACCGGATGCGGCATCGCCAGGGACCTTGCGCTGCGGGGCATCCCGCACTGCCTGATCGAAAAAGGTGACTACGCTGCAGGTGCGACCGGTGCATGCCACGGCCTTTTACACAGCGGCGGCCGCTACGTGGTATCCGACGCCGTTGCAGCTAAAGAATGTTACGACGAAAATATGATCCTTCGGCGGATTGGGGAAAAATGCGTTGAACCTACCGGGGGACTGTTTGTTCGCCTGCCGGGAGATTCCAAAATTTTCCGGGAACGATTCCTGCGAAGTTGCGAAGAGATTGGCATCCCCACAGAAATCATGTCCTCCACTAAAGCGCTCGAGCTGGTGCCCAATCTCAATCCGGACACGGAAGAAGCCATCAAGGTCCCCGATTGTTCGATTGATCCCTTTCGTTTATGCATGCTCAACATGCGAACATCTGAGATCAAAGGCGGCCTGAGTTTCATCCGTCACAAGGTGACGGAAATCGTCAAGTCTCACGGCCGCTGCATCGGCGTCAAAGCCACCGACGCTGTATCCGGCGAGGTAAAGGAAATACACGCCAACATCATCGTCAATGCCTCGGGTGCGTGGACCAACCTGGTCGCCGGTCTTGCCGGCTGCGAAGTCCCTCTGACGTTATCAAAAGGATCTCTGGTCATTACCAATCACCGGCTGACCGATATGGTGATCAACAGGCTGAGACCGTCTTCTGATGGAGATATCATCGTCCCCAACGAAGCCGTCTGCCTGGCCGGAACCACTTCACTGATGGTTCAAGACCCTGATAAAATCGCCATTCAGCCCGATGAAGTGGACATCATCATCGGGGAAGCTGGCCGCATGATCCCGCATTTCAACCAGACGCGCATCATCCGCGCTTTTTCCGGTGTCCGCCCCCTGCTCAAGTCACAAAAGCTTGACAGCCGGGAAATCTCGCGAGGTTTTCAGATTATTGACCACCAGAACGGCATGTACAGTATTGTTGGTGGAAAGCTCACCACCTTCCGGCTTATGGCGGAGAAAATGGTGGACACCATCATGAGTGCCTTCAATCTGAAACGGGCCTGTGAGACGGCGGAAAGACCGCTGGACGGACAGGAGGAGCTCAGCGGCTACCCGCTGTCCAAACGTCTGTCAGACATGAAAAACATCGTCTGTGAGTGCGAACTGGTCACCCGCAGAGAAGTGGAGCGGATCATCAGCCAGTCAGGCACCCGGCACGTCGGCGACATCCAGCATCGGACGCGACTGGGCATGGGGCCCTGCCAGGGCGGCTTCTGCACATTCCGGGCACTCGGCATCATGCATGACATGGATATTTTAACTTCGGAACAGTCTGTCCAATCGTTGAGGGAATTTCTCCAGAGGCGCTTTCGCGGCATCCGCGGCGCCCTGTGGGGAGACCAGCTCCGGGAAGAGCAGCTTGTTGAATATATTTATCTCGGTATTCTGGCCATGGAGCAAAACAAGTGAGCGTAATCGAATACGATGTCATTATCATCGGTGCGGGGGTGTCGGGTCTGACCGCAGGCACTTTGCTGGCGGAGAATGGCTTGAATGTCGCCCTGGTCACGACCGGCGAACCGACAGCCTGTCTGTCCACTGGATGCATTGACGTCTGCTCACACGATGAAAATCCCCTGCAG
>JAGFXG010000202.1 GCA_017860985.1 Deltaproteobacteria bacterium | reverse complement strand
CCTGGTAATTCATCAACATTCTCCTGAATTGTTTTGTTCTTTTCCTTTATTGCCTGCGATTCCGGGCCTTGTCAGGCGATTTTCAGCCACACACCGCTCAGTGCTTTCAGCTTAATTTCCAGCAGGGCTTCGACAAGTGTGTACCGGTTCCCGCTCATCATGCAGGTAACCGTACCATTCAAGACAGGACGCAATGATCTCTGGTGTTCCCCGTCAAAAAGCGGATTTCTGCCGAGAAAATCGAATACAACATGCCGTGATGTATCCGAACGATTGACCGCAACAAAATAAACGCCGTCCCCGGCCTGCCGGCCCAGCGCGTCACGGCCGCCGATCACGTAACGCAGCACGCCGATGCAGTCGCGATGGGGAGCAAAGAACACAACGTGCCCTGTCCGCAGGGCGTCTGCCGAGTTGCGCAGCCGCGCCAGTTCCCTGTAATCCTGCGTCAGGTCGTACGGCGCTTCCGTGAAAGGTTCTCTGTTGAAGGGATCGAGAAAACCATTCATGCCTTTTTCATCTCCGTAATAGACGCAGGGCACACCCGGGAGGCAATACTGCAGCATCGCCGCCAAACGCTGGCGTCTGGAACCTTTTTTATTCTGGCTGTCACTGATGATGAATGAGGCCTGCTGCTCCCGTGAAAGCTCATGAGGGTCGATACGAACACTAAGTGCGGTGCGCACCCGCTCCACATCATGGGAAGACAGCAGATTCATCAGCGCATAGTACATTGGACGGGGATAATTGGCCGACTGATCCACCAGCACGTTTTTCAGATCACAGGCATCAGAGACCCCGGTCAGAAAACCGATCACAGCATTGCGCAACGGGTAATTCGTTACGGAATCGAGCATGCCTCCCAGTGCGTAATTTCGCCTGGCGCCATAGCTGTATTTTGTTGTCGCATCCTCCCATACCTCGCCGATCATCACAGATTCCGGATCCGTCTCACGCGCCGCCCGATACATCATGGTCAGCACGTCGTCGGGAATCTCATCAGCCACATCCAGACGATATCCCTTTGCTCCGGCCCTGAGCCAGTGCCGGATGACGCTGTCTTCGTCCTCAATCACAAACCGTTGCCAGCCCGGTTCGTGTTCATTGACCTCAGGCAGCGATGTAAATCCCCACCAGCAGCGGTAGCTGTCGGGATAATGCTCAAAATTGTACCACGGGTAATATTCCGATTCCGGACTGTTTGCGGCACCCGGTCCGTCGTATGTTTTTTCCCGGTTAAAGTAGATGCTGTCGGAACCGGTGTGCGAAAAAACACCGTCCAGAATAATGCGCATACCCATGGAAGCCGCCTTACGGCACAGTGACTCAAAGTCCGAAACAGTACCCAGAACCGGATCGATGCTGAAGTAGTCGGCGGTGTTGTAGCGATGGTTGGAGGCCGCTTCAAACACCGGGTTCAAATACACGACACTTACACCGAGCCCCTGCAAATATTCGAGGGACTCTTCGATACCCTTCAGCGTCCCCCCGAAGTAATCGCAGGGATTGTAGTTTTTTTCCCCCGGCAGCGGGGCGAAAAGTGGCTTTTCTTCCCATTTCTCGTGATAAAGAACGCGACGGCCCCTGGAACGGTGATACTCAATGCCTTTTTCTGCCGTTCGGTCATTGCTGCGCCGGAATCGATCAGGGAAGATCTGGTACATCACGCTCTTCTGAAACCATGCGGGGACCTCGAAACCGGCATCGTATACCGTAAGCTGATACGCGGGCGGAGGCGCGCTGTAAACACAGCCCATTCCTCCCGTACGCCCCCCTTTGGCACCGTAATAGCAGAGTTTGCCGCCGACTTTGACCGTAAAATAATACCAGTACACACCGGTCATGATTGGTGCGCTTATCTGCACCTGCCAGTATTCGCCCGACTGCCGCATGAGATGATCTTCGCGATGCCCCTCGCCGAACAAAAAAAGATAAACGCTGTCCACGTTCTCCAGTCTTGCCCGGAAGCGCAGAGTAACCGGCATGCCGGCGGTTACTGCCCCTACCGGTTCACGGAATTCATACAGTGATGAATCGTGCAGCATTTCCCTTCTGTAATTGATCAGCATCACCCGACATCCTCTTCATCTTTCAAATGGAATCGAGCCCCCAGATCATCCGGTTGTAATCTTCGATAGTCCTGTCCACGCTGAAATAGCCCGCGCTTGCGGTATTGACTGCGGCTTTTCTCGTCCAGGCAGGCGTTTCGCTGTAAGCGGCCATTATTTTTTCAAACGCTGAACGGTAGGCATCAAAGTCATATAGCAGGTAAAATTTGTCCGCGCGGTCATAGTCCCCAAACAACAGAGACCGGTAAATATCCTGAAACTGGTCTTTGCCGACCCCGGGCCTCCCGGATATCCTCATTCCGGTCAAAATAGTCCTTCGGGTTATAAGTGTTTTCAGTCCCGATCCGGTCAATATCTTTTGCACCGGCACCGAATATGAAGATATTGTCTTCTCCCACCCTATCAAATATCTCCACGTTCGCACCGTCCATTGTTCCCAGCGTCACGGCACCGTTGAGCATAAATTTCATATTGCCCGTTCCGGAGGCCTCACAACCGGCCGTTGATATCTGCTCGCTGATATCCGCTGCGGGAATCAGATGTTCAGCGAGTGAGACATTGTAATTCTCCAGAAAAGCAACCCGGATGTTGTCCTTCGTGCGCGGATGTGATTCCACCAGAGTGGAAACCACATTGATCAAATGGATGATGCTCTTGGCCCGCCAGTAGGCGGGCGATGCCTTGGCTGCAAACAAAAACGTTACCGGCCGTGGCAGGACATAATGATCATTGCCGGTAAAGTGACGATAAAGATATAAAATGTGCAGCACTTTCAAAAGCTGGCGTTTGTATTCATGCAGTCTTTTTGCCTGGACATCAAAGACCGACGCGGCATCAAGGGCAATACCCTGTCTCTTTTGCACATATTCGGATAAGCGCTTTTTGTTGATCTGCTTGATAACTGCAAAATCGTCCAGAAATCTCCTTGAGTCCACAAACGGCTTGAGCCTTTCCAGCTCGCGACAGTCACGGATGAATTTATCGCCTATATGATCGCAGATCAGCTCACACAGGGCCGGATTGGCCGCTGCAAGCCATCTTCTCTGCGTGATTCCGTTGGTAATGGCTGTGAATTTGCCCGGGAACATCACATAGAAATCACGAAAGGTTCTTGTTTTCAGAATTCTGCCGTGAAGCTGCGAAACGCCGTTGACCTTGCGGCAAACCGCAACACACAAATTGGCCGTGCGAACCTCGTCGTAAGCGATAATGGACATCTGGGCTGTCTTGTCACGGTCATCCGGATAAGCTTTTAACAGCCGTTGTCTGAAACGTTCGTCAATTTCAGAAACAATCGCGTAAACACGCGGCAACATCGATTTAAACAATTGCTCGGGCCACGCCGCCATAGCTTCCTGCATGACCGTGTGGTTGGTATAGTTGAACATCCGGCTCACGATGTCGTATGCGTCATCCCAGCCGAGGCTTTCTTCGTCAATCAGGATGCGCATCAGGTCGGGAATTGCCAGCGCCGGATGAATATCGTTGATCTGGATTACGACTTTTTCAGGCAGGGTTCGCACATCACCATAAAGTTTTTTATGTTCGCGAACAAGGCACTGCATCGTTGCGGAGGCCAGGAAATAATACTGTCTTAAGCGCAGCATTCTCCCGATGATATGGTCGTCCTTGGGGTAAAGCACCTTGGATATCGACTCGGCAAGCTCCTTCTGCTGCAGCATGCAGACAAAGTCACCTTTGTTGAAAGAATGAAGATCAAATACAGCGGGACATTCAGCCCGCCACAGACGCAGCGTTGCGGGCACATGGCTGTCATAGCCGATGACCGGCATATCGTATGGCACCGCCATCACCGTCTGATAGTTTTTGTGCACAATCGTCAGGCCGTGGTCCGTCCAGACTTCTTCAACCGTACCGTCAAAATGCACTTCAAGCTGTTCCGCCCTCCGTTCGATTTCCCAGATATCGCCTTGTGCCGTCCAGTCGTCCGGCACTTCCGTCTGCTGTCCCTCGACGATACGCTGGCAGAACATCCCGTATTCGTAGCGGATACCGTAACCCGTCACCGGCAGATTCAGCGTCGATAGAGAATCCAGAAAACACGCGGCCAGCCGGCCAAGCCCGCCGTTGCCTAAAGCCGCTTCATTTTCCTGCTCTTCAAGTTCTTCAAAGGGATAACCTATTTCGGCCATGACGGCTCTGTATTCCTTCAGCAAACCAAGATTGATCATGTTATTGACGAGCGCCCGCCCCATTAAAAACTCGGCCGAAAGGTAGCAGAGCTTCTTCAGCCCCCTCTTCTCCATGGTTTCGTTAGCCTTGACACCCCGCTCGAGAATGATGTCACGGATACTCATTGCCACTGCCTGGAACATCTCTTCCTTCGAGGCATTGTCCAACGAGCGGCCGTAGTATCTTTTTAACTTCCCCTCGATAACATTCTTTATTTTTGAAATTCTGTTCTTCACCTGAACGCCTTTATCTTTAGAATCGGGAACAAAGAACTCTCCCGTTTTGATGGATGCCTCTTTATGTGACGACGAAACGCCTGTCAACGAAAATTACAGGGGTCATGATCTGACTGTCGCAATGTAGAGGTCAGCATAGTCCAGTGCACTCTTTTGAAAGCTCAAATCCTGTTTCATGGCCCGCTGCCTGAGCGCGTCCATGCGTGCCCTGTTCTGATAAACATCCAGCGCATATCGCACGGTATGAAGCATATCGTGCGCGTTATAATTTTCAAACGAAAACCCGTTGCCTTCATCCGCGTACTCGTTATAAGGGACAACCGTGTCTTTTAAACCTCCCGTGGCGCGGACTATGGGAAGCGTTCCGTAGCGAAGCGCTATCATCTGCGCCAGGCCGCAAGGTTCAAATTGTGAAGGCATCAGGAAAAAATCGCCTCCCGCATAGAGCCTGTGCGCCAGCGGGTCGTTAAACTCCGTCAGTCCCACCGCCCTTTTCCCTGTGCGGTCTGCAATGCCACGGAAGAAGTGCTCATAATTTTTCTCCCCTGTCCCGATCAGCACAAATCCCAGCCCCGCTTCCATCATTTCGTCAAACACCCGCAGGACCAGGTCAATTCCTTTTTGCTTCGTCAACCGGGTCACCATGCCGATCAGCGGCGTTCCGGGAACAATCGCCAGGCCCAGTTCGGCAATCAGGGCTTCCTTGTTTTTCTGTTTTGCAGGAATTGATGCGGCATCATACGGAAATGGAATCCACGGATCTGACGCCGGATTAAAGACCGCGGTGTCAATACCATTGAGGATGCCCGTCAGGTCACCCGCCCGGGTCTCCAGAATCCCGTCCAGCCCTTCCCCGTAATACGGTGTCCTGATCTCCTGCGCATAGGTCGGGCTTACGGTGACCAGTTTATCGGCAAAAACGATCCCCGCTTTGAGAAAACTGGCATCACCATGAAATTCAATGCAGTCTTTCTGAAAATATTTATCCTGAATCCCCAGCAGATCCGCCACAAAACCAAAATTGAAACGTCCCTGATAAAGAAGATTGTGGATAGACAGAACCGATCGCGCCCTTCCCTGCCTATCCGGATCGTACTGGGTTGAAATCAGCATGGGGATGATTGCCGTGTGCCAATCGTTGACATGAATGATATCCGGCTGAAAACCGATCAAAGGTAGCGCTTCGATGACCGCGCGGGAAAAGAAGGCATACTGTTCACCCTCGAAATTGCCGCCGCAATAAAGGGCATGACCGAAGTAATATTCATTGTCGATAAAATAAACGGGAATGCCTTCCCAGTCATAAAGTTCAATACCGGCATACTGGGAACGCCATCCGAGCTCGACGCTGAAGCTGGCGATGTGCCGCACGTTCTCCCCGTATTGATCCTTGATGACCCGGTGAAACGGCAGCATCAGGCGGATGTCGAATCCTAGCGCGTGCAGTTCCCTGGTCAGCGTTCCGATCACATCCGCCAGGCCTCCCGTTTTGGCAAAAGGAGCGCATTCCGCGCCGGTCATTAAAATCCGGGGCAAAACGTTCATGTTTCTTGATTCCATGATTATCTGCAATTGGCTGTTCATATCACTGGGTCGGCTCCTCTTCATCAAAATCAAAATAGATGGCTGTAAGCGGCGGCAGATCGATGACCGACCGGAAAGGATGTCCGGCAAATTCTTCCGGCGATGTCATAACGGCATCGTTACAGCATCGACCGGCACCTCCGAAGATCACGTCATCGCTCGTGAACACCTGCTGCAGTTTACCCGCAGAAGGCAGTCCGATCACAAAGCGCTC
>JAGFXG010000201.1 GCA_017860985.1 Deltaproteobacteria bacterium | reverse complement strand
AAAATTAATTTCCTGGTTCGGGCAATGGTTGAGAAGGGATTTCTTAAAGCGGATAATTTTAAAAACTCCAAAAACAAAATCGCCTATTTGTATTACCTGACGCCAAGGGGATTCGAAGAAAAGACGAAAATAACATACCGCTATATGAAACGGAAAATGGCGGAATATGAAAAACTGGAAGAAGAAATCCGGCAGTTGCAAAAAGAAGTAAATGACGAACATTCCAATCGTTGAATAAGGGGAATGTTTAAAAACAGAACAAGTCATCATAAGTACATCTAATTGTGATGGATTAACCTGTGTGCGAAGCTTTTTGTAACCCAGAGGGCGGAGCTGTATTTCAATATCGGCATCGAAGCATCATTTAAAAAAAATGAAGACAAAGGGAGACGGTTTTTTTTGATGGAATTCATTGATTTGAAAACGCAGCAGCTAAAAATTGAAAGCGCTTTAAACAGCAATATCCAGAAAGTTTTAAATCATGGCAGTTACATCATGGGACCGGAAGTTAAACAACTGGAGGCGAAACTTGAGGCCTATACAGGCACAAAGCACGCGATTAGCTGTGCTTCGGGAACGGATGCCCTTTTAATGGCGCTTATGGCCTATGGGGTAAAACCCGGCGACGCAATATTTACAACACCTTTTACTTTTATTGCCACGGCCGAAGTGATCAGCCTGCTTGGTGCCACACCGGTGTTTGTCGACATTGATCCCAAAACCTATAACATCGATCCGGCCAAACTTGCTTTAGCCATCAAAGCTCTGAAAAACAACGATCCGTCTATATACCCCTTACCCATTACCTCTAACCAATTACCCCTTACCACCCGGGGCATAATCCCCGTTGATTTGTTCGGCTTACCCGCTGATTATGATGCTGTTTCCTCTATAGCGAAAGAACACGGCTTGTTTGTAATAGAAGACGCCGCGCAGTCATTTGGCGCTAAACATAAAGATAAAATGGCCTGTTCATTTGGTGATATTGGCTGCACGTCATTTTTCCCGGCCAAACCACTGGGCTGTTACGGCGATGGCGGCATGTGTTTTACAAATGATGACCGTTTGGCTGAGGTAATGGAATCCATACGTGTGCATGGAAAAGGTGGTCATAAATATGACAATGTCCGTATCGGGATCAACGGCCGACTGGACACGCTTCAGGCCGCTATTCTGCTGGCCAAGTTTGATATATTTCCGGATGAGTTTGAGCTTCGTCAGGCCGTCGCCTGCCGTTACACAGCTCACCTCGCTCCTCACTCCTCACTCCTCACTCCTCATGTCCCTGAAGGGTACATGAGTGCATGGGCCCAGTATTCGCTTTTGTCGGAGGATGAAGCCCATCGAACTGAACTGCTGAAGAAACTTCAGGATCATAAAATTCCTACGGCCATTTATTATCCCAAGCCCCTGCATATGCAAATGGCTTTCGAATATCTTCAATATAAAACAGGCGATTTCCCGGTAAGCGAGGACATCGCGAAAAGAATTTTCAGTTTGCCCATGCACCCCTATCTTACGGAAACAGAACAGACAAGCATTGCCAATGTATTGAAAGACGGGTAGTCAATACAATTGCATGCGGTGAGCTTATCACTGTGGCAACAATGATTTTCATTCCTTGCAAGTGAAGCGCGACACGGATTCCAGTATGATTAATGAGTTCTGGATGCTGGGTCGATTCTGGCATGACAATACTATTTTGAGACTGTTAATGTCTCCCTACGTGAAAGGAAAAACGAATGACATTAAACTCCTCACCCCTGACACCTCACATTGCCGTCGTCGGCGCCGGCTACTGGGGCAAAAATCTTGTCCGTAATTTTTACCAGCTTGGTGTTCTCAAAACGATTTGTGATGGAGCAAAGCACATTCGTGAAGATATGGCCAAAACCTATAGGGATGTTTCCGTTACCGATGATATCAGAGGAATTCTGAAAGATGCCGACATTAAAAGCGTTGTCATTGCTACACCGGTTATACATCACTATGACATTGCAGAAAATGCCCTTAAGGCTGGCAAGCACGTCTTTGTGGAGAAGCCCCTGTCTCTGAATCATACCGATGGTGAAAAACTCGTTCGGTTGGCTGCGGATAAAGAGAAGATTCTTTTTGTCGGTCATATTCTGAATTACCATGCGGCAGTCATAAGACTGAAGGAGATGATCCGGGAGGGAAAAATCGGAAGACTGCAATATATTTATTCCCGTCGCCTTAGCCTGGGTAAAATCCGACGGGAAGAAAACATTCTGTGGTCCTTTGCGCCTCATGATATATCTATCATTTTGAGTTTAACGGGTGAGGAGCCTTCATATGTGGATTCCGTTGGCAGCAATTTCCTCCATGCTCGGATTGCCGATGTCACCATGACGAACCTTAAGTTCCCTTCAGGAATAGGAGCGCATATCTTTGTGAGCTGGTTGAATCCCTACAAGGAGCAAAAACTTGTTATTGTAGGCAGCAGCGGCATGTTCGTCTTTGACGATACGGAACCCGTGGAAACAAAACTGGTGCTTTATCCGCACACAATCAACTGGCAGAATGGCCTTCCGATTGCGAACAAGGCGGAAAGCGTTCCCATAGACATCAAAGACATCTGGGAAGAGCCCTTGAAGGCTGAATGCAAAGCTTTTCTCGCCGCCGTTGATACAGGCATCAAGCCTCTCACTTCCGGTGAAGAAGGCCTGCGTGTCTTAAAAATTCTTGAATTAAGCCAGCAATCCATAGAAGCAAAGGAAAGAGGTGTTTTCACCCCTCACACTCCTCCCCTTTCACACCTGACCCCTGACGCTTCTACACCTGACCCTTCACACCTAACGCCTGACATATTTGTCCATCCTACTGCCATCGTCGATGACAACGTCACCATTGGCGGAAAAACAAAAATCTGGCATTATTCACACATCCTGTCCAAGTCAAAAATAGGCGAATACTGCAACATCGGCCAGAACGTTGTGATTGGTCCAGACGCTGTGATCGGAAACAAGTGCAAGATACAAAATAATATCAGTGTCTATAAAGGTGTGACTCTGGAAGATGGTGTTTTCTGCGGCCCGTCAATGGTCTTTACAAACATCTATAATCCAAGAGCGGAAATTGGAAAAATGGATCAGGTCCGCCCGACACGTGTTAAAAAAGGCGCGACACTCGGCGCCAACTGCACCATTGTCTGCGGCCATACCATCGGCAGTTATGCATTTATCGGCGCCGGCGCCGTGGTGACAAAGGATGTTGCGGATCACGCGCTCATGGTTGGCAATCCGGCCAGACAAATCGGCTGGGCATGCAAGTGCGGAGAGAGGATCGATGAAAATAATATGACCTGTCCATTCTGTAATAAAAAATACAAAACTGAAAATGCCGGTCTTATTGAAGAATGATACACTAATCTATTTAAACTGGCGCATAACTTTTGATATACGAAAAAAACGGTCTCGTTACTTTCAATCAACCAACTCATAGCAAACTGTCGAGACATGAAATGAACGTTATTATATCGCAGCAAGCTACGGAGAATTAACGATCGTCCCGCAGCAGCGGGATAAAAGCGATGATAATGAAATCGAAGATGATTAAAATAAACCAGGTCGCAATAAGTGAACTAAATGTTTAATTTAGGGGGAGAATGATTCATGGAAAAGCAAAACGAACAATATAATGATGAGATTAATCTTTATGATTTATGGCAAGTAATTGCCAAAAGAAAAATGCTCATTATCGGAATATTCATTATTATCGTTGGATTAACTGCCATTCGCAGTTTAATGATGCCCAATATTTACAGAGGGGTGGCCCATCTCGTCGTTAACCTCAAATCCGAAGTAATAAACGCTCAAGAAATAATAGGTTCGATCGGAAGTATTGATAGAAATAAACGATTGATGATGGTGCCTAAATCGTTTTTGAATGTAAAGAATATCAAGCTCGACGCTGTTAGGAATTCGAAAGATAAAATTACAGTG
>JAGFXG010000200.1 GCA_017860985.1 Deltaproteobacteria bacterium | reverse complement strand
TGAGGTTCCATGAAACCTTCGATTTATCAATCAGGACGTTTTTTACTCTTAAACGCCTCGGATGAGAAACAGGCGGCGGACAGCTGGCCCTTTGTTTCACCCATCATCAAAGATCCGCGACGGCCGTTTTCATTCTTCAGCAACCTGTCGTCTGATTATCTGCTGGCCGTTGATTCCGGCGTGGATGTGCAATGCCCGGAGCATTCCCTGCAAAGGCTCTTCGCCGTTGCCCGCGATACCGGCGCAGGCCTCGTTTACCCGGACTTTCTGACATCCGTCGCCAACGGCCCCGCCGCGCATCCTCTGGTCGACTATCAACCGGGATCCATCCGCGATGATTTCAATTTCGGTCATTTTTTCATCCTTTCCAGCGAAGCGATTCGTGCCGCCTTGAAAAAATACGGCGCGCCCGGAACCGACCCGGATACTGTTCTTTATGATTTGCGCCTCAAAATTTCTCTCGACTCGGTCATTCTTCATCTGCCGGAATTCCTTTATACAGTATCCACAAAGAAACAGCCGGGGAAAAAGGACGGAACGTCCGAAACACATTTTAACTATGTCGCAAAAGAAAATTTTATCCGTCAGAAAAAGTTTGAAAAAATTGCAACACAGCATTTGAAACGAATCGGCGCGCATCTGCCGGCATGCACAAAACAAGCGCGGCGGGACACGGCTGATTTTCAATGGGAAGCCAGCATTATTATTCCGGTGCTCAACCGGGAAAAAACGATTGCCGATGCGCTCGACAGCGCCCTGGGTCAGCAAACGAATTTCCCTTTTAACGTCATTGTCGTTGACAATCATTCGACGGACAAAACAGCAAATATTTTAAAAAAATATGCGGCAAAATATTCCAACATGATGCGTCTGGTCCCCAAACGACGTGACCTGGGCATTGGCGGCTGCTGGAATGAGGGGATTTATTCACCGCACTGCGGACGGTACGCCATTCAACTGGATTCGGATGATCTCTACAGTTCACCGAAATCGCTGCAGACAATCGTCAATACTCTGCGCAGGGGAAAATACGCGATGGCAGTCGGTTCCTACACCCTGGTGAATGAACGGCAGATAGAGATTCCGCCCGGGCTTATTGATCATCTGGAATGGACGTCCCGAAACGGCCACAACAATCTGCTCCGGATCAACGGAATGGGAGCACCGCGGGCTTTTGACACGAATGTTTTGCGCCGGACCGGCTTTCCCAATGTGAGTTATGGCGAGGATTACGCCGTGGCCCTGCGGCTGACACGGGAATACAAAATCGGCAGGATTTATGAAAGCCTGTATCTGTGCCGCCGCTGGGCAGACAACACCGATGCCGGTCTCTCCGTCGAAAAACAAAACCGCAACGATTTTTACAAGGACAGGCTGCGCACGATGGAAATTCAAACCCGGCAGCTGATCAATACCGGCAGACAGATACAGAAGATGCCACTATCCATTTCATCGTATCCTGTTTCTGCCATATTCACGGGAGAGGAAAAAACTGCTCTGTCCGGTCTCTGCAAGACTCTTTATCATTCGCAAAAAAGAGTCTGGCCGGAGTTCGCTGATGCCTGCCGTGATCTGGCAGGCATCAGAAAAAGACAGCTTTCATGCGGCAACTATACCATCACTCTGCAATACAATCCGGCGCGCGCGGCAAGCGGCGGAGCCTTGGTGGATAAGGAGTCAATTAAAAAACGTCCCTGTTTTTTATGCCGGAAAAACCTGCCTCCCGGTCAGCAGGGCATCTTATACAGGGATGAATGTCTGATCCTCTGCAATCCCGCACCGATTTTCAAACAGCACTTTACGGTTGTCAGCCTCCGGCACCGGCCGCAAAACATCGTTTCATCTCTTCACCGGCTCTTGCAGCTGTCTGCGGATGCCGCGCCGGATTATATCGTTTTTTATAACGGTCCGGCCTGCGGAGCATCCGCACCTGATCATTCTCATTTCCAGATGATTCCGTCCAATGCCCTCCCGTTCCTGAATGAATTAAACAAGCTTACCATGACCAAGGTTGTTTCTTCCGTTCGAATCACCGCGGGAAGCCAATTTAACCGCGCTGTCATTGTCATGGAATCGGGCAACGCAGACGACCTGAAGAAGCAATTTATTCATTTATTAAACATTGTGCGGCAAGTTCTGGCAAAACGTGATGAACCGCCGGTGAATGTCATTTGTGCCTTCACCGTAAATGTCTGGCGATTGACAATTTTCCTTCGCCGGAAGCATCGCCCCGACGCTTACTTTGCCGAGGGCAACCAGAATATTTTTATTTCCCCGGGAGCCATTGACATGGCCGGCGTTGTCATCACTCCGCGGCTGTCGGATTATGAGCGTCTTCGCTCAAGCACCCTGCGGAAAATCTACAATGAAGTATCACTCCGTGAGGAAACGCTCGGGCAAATTCTCAAGGAGTTTACGAAATGCCAAACGAAGATATAATCATCGACAGCGCCATGAGCTTCGCCGAAGCCATTGAAGGCAGCACAGCGCCTCTTGAAATTATAGATTCCCTGTCCATGATAGATGTTTACTACTGTTCTTTTGACGGCCTGCGGCACCAGGGGCAGATCCTTGTTGATGCAAAACTTGAAGACGATATCTACGAAATTTTTGAACTGATCGACAGATTAAGGTTTCCGGTCGGTAAAGTCATCCCCATTGTTTCTTACCGGTGGGAAGACAACGATTCCATGGCCGACAATAATTCTTCCGCATTCAACTTCCGCGTCATCGCTGACACCAACAAACTGTCCCTCCATTCCTTCGGGCGGGCCGTGGACATTAATCCCTTACAGAATCCCGTAATTTATCCCAACGGCATCATCGCACCCGCCGGAGCCGTTTATCGCCCGGGAGACAGCGGTACGTTTAGCGCAAATCATCCCGTTGTCGATGAATTCATCAAACGAGGCTGGCACTGGGGTGGAAATTTTGAACAGCCGAAGGATTATCACCATTTTGAGAAGACATAAGAAGCCTGATCATTCAACATACTCCGAAGTCCGGGAAATTCCCTGGATTGTTTTGCACCTCTGTCACAGATAGATAAAAAAAAGGAGGAACCTCAAGGTTCCCCCTTTTTGCATTGAACGGGATTAACAACTTTTAGACGGCAAAACCTTCTTCGCTGATGTTCATAGCGCTCTGCTCATCTTTCTTCAAATTGTCCAGTTTGGCCGGCACAAGACCGGTGATGCGATTGATAAAGAATTTTGCACCCTGGATTTTACCGTTGTAGAAGGCCTTGTCCTTATCGTTTGTCGCATTGGCAAGACCCTTGGTTGCAACATTGGCCATCCAGACATGCAGCCAGCCGACCAAAGCATCGGATAAGCAGTTGAGGAAGTCAGCAGCGCCAATCAGCGGAACGAAAGGCGTAGTTTTCATCATCTTAGCAAAATCCATGGCGGTTGCCGCACAGGCATTGAGGGCGCCTTCGACAATTTCCGCTTCCGCCTTCAAACCTTCGTTGTTCTTTGCTTCGGCAACGGCCGCCTGGGTCAGACCCAGCAGATTCATGAAATACAGGCCTTTTTTCATACCGAGTTTGCGGCCCAGCAGATCCATGGCCTGGATACCGTTGGTGCCTTCGTAAATCAGGTTGATCTTCTGGTCGCGCATCATCTGCTCGACCGGGTACTCGCGGCAGTAGCCATAACCGCCGTAAGTCTGTACGGCATCCGAGCATACTTCCATGCCCCTCTCGGTGCAGTAGGACTTGACCATCGGGGTGAGCATTTCGATCATACCATGCCAGTATTCTTTTTCCTGCTCGTTGTTCTCGAAACCGGCGTTGAATTCCCGATCCATGGCATAGTAGCACAGCAAAGCCAGGGCGCGGATGCCTTCAGTGACGCTCTTCTGCCTCAAGAGCATGCGGCGCACGTCCGGATGCTGAATAATCGGCACCGCTTTAGCATTGGGATCCTTCATCGCCACGGCAATGATATTTGAACCCTGGATGCGCTGTTTGGCA
>JAGFXG010000199.1 GCA_017860985.1 Deltaproteobacteria bacterium | reverse complement strand
GCTCTCCGATCATGGAGCAGATCGCCATTACGACGCAGTACGATATTGCATCCCGCAAGAAGCTGGTGAAGTACATTGCCGGCATGAGCGGAGGCGACCGTGAAGCGCTGGCTCCCAAGCCCGCTAAAAAATAAACGTTCTGTGTCCCGGATGCCGGCATGTCAAATTGCCGGCATCCGGGATGGCTTTTCCAAAAGATTTGCATATTCCTTTTAACAGTTTTATTCTTGAACAATAAATACAAAGGAGCCCCTGCTATGTTTGATCTTTCTCAATTTTCATTAAAAGGTAAGGTGGCGATTGTCACCGGCGGCAGCCGCGGCATCGGTCAGGCGATTGCCTATGGTTTTGCGAAAGCCGGCGCCAAGGTAGTTATCACCAGCCGCAAGGCTCAGGATCTGGAGGCAACAGCCTGTGAGATGACCAATATCGGCTGTGATGTCCTGGTCGTGCCCGCCCATCTCGGCAAGTTTGAAGAAATCCAGCGGGTGGTGGACACGGTTCTCCAGAAATTCGGCCGGATTGACATTCTGGTAAACAATGCAGGCGCCAGTCCCGCCATGGCTTCCGTCCTCGATACCGATGAGCGCCTCTGGGACACCATCA
Source organism: Deltaproteobacteria bacterium (assembly GCA_017860985.1). Classification (GTDB taxonomy): domain Bacteria; phylum Desulfobacterota; class Syntrophia; order Syntrophales; family Smithellaceae; genus UBA8904. The sequence continues at coordinate 4,668 of JAGFXG010000199.1, read as the reverse complement.
TGAATCTCAATCTTAAGGGTGTTTACTTCATGAGTCAGGCGGTGGCGAGAGTCATGAAGAAACAGGGCGGCGGAAAAATCATCAACGTTGCGTCCATCGACGGCTTCAATCCTGAACCCTTTGTCAGTGTGTATTCCATCTCTAAAGCCGGTGTCCGTCATATTACACGCTCGTTTGCCATGGAACTGGCGCGGGACAACATCCAGGTCAATTCCATTTGTCCGGGACCCATCAGCACCAAGATGATGAATTCTCACTGGGCGCATTTGCCGCCGGAAGAGGCAAAAAAACAAAAAGAAGAAATGTGCAAGCATCTGCCGACCTGCCGGATCGGAGAGCCGGATGAAATTGCCGGAGCGGCGATTTACCTGGCATCCGAAGCCTCGAATTATACAACGGGTACCGAAATTGTCATCGACGGTGGATTGCTGCTGGGATTACACTAATCCGGCTAATGTTTTTATTGTACTTTTGGTTGCAGATTCTTCCTTTGCCGTCGTTCATTATGGGACAGCGGCAAAGGCTTGAAGCCATATTCGAATAAACTCTTTTGCTAAAGGAGATTGCCGATGAAAACCCTTCAGCACTTATTAGCACCAATCAAAATCCGTTCCCTTGAACTTTCCAACCGCCTGGTCATGCCGCCTATGGGAACAGCTCTGGGCAATGACGACAGCACCGTCAGCGAAGCGAACCTGGCCTATATCAAGCGCAGGGCCCAGGGCGGCGCCGGTCTTATTATCACCGAGATCACGGAGGTGCACCCTTTGGGTTCTGCAGGACCGCGATGCATCGGCGTCTGGGATGACAAATTCATTCCCGGCTTGAGCAAACTGGCTGATGTGGTGCATGCTCAGGGAAGCAAAATTGCTATGCAGCTTCACCATACAGGCCGTGAAAACTACCTGCTGCAAAAGAAAAATAAGGCAATCGGGCCTTCCGCTATCCCGAGCTATATCTTCGGTTTTTTGGGAACGCCGCGCGAGATGACACTGGACGATATTCAGGAAACCATCGCCGCCTTCGGGTCAGGGGCGCGACGAGCAAGGGAAGCAGGGTTCGACGCCATCGAGCTTCATGGAGCGCATGGCTATCTGCTCATGCAGTTTCTTTCGGCAAACAGCAATCAGCGCACGGATCAATACGGGGGCGATTTCCGCGGACGGTCCCGCTTTATGATCGAGTGCCTTAAGGAGGCCCGCAAGCAGGTCGGTCCGGATTTTCCCATGTCCATCCGGATTTCCGGCGAGGAGTGCATCAAGAACGGCTATACCATCTCTGATATGCAGACGATTATTCCCGATCTGGTTGCCGCCGGTGCGGACATCATCAATGTGTCCTTTGGCACGCATGGCAGTCCCGCCGTAAACATCGATACACCGAACCCGAGCGCGCCTGTTGAATACGGGTCCGGTTTCAAGGCGTTTCTGTCCAGGAAAATTAAAGAAGTCACGACGGTCCCCGTCATTTCCGTCGGACGCTATGTCGATCCTTATATGATGGATGAAGTTATTGCCCGGGGAGACGCCGACATGATTGCCGTGGCGCGCCAGCATCTTGCCGATCCCGATTTTTTGAAAAACGCCCGGGAAGGGCACCCCGAGGACACCCTGGAATGCCTCGCATGTAATCAGGGATGCATTGAGCGCCTTTCCCTGGAGGCGCTGCCGATTCGTTGCGCCATTAATCCTCAAACCGGTCAGGAGCTGCTTTACCCGGCGGGTCCTGCGGCAGTCAGCCGCAATGTCTGGGTCGTCGGCGGTGGACCGGGTGGACTGACCGCCGCTTTCGAGGCCGCACGTCTCGGACATAAGGTAACTCTCTTCGAGCAGGAAAGCCAGACGGGCGGCAACGTTCGTTATGCCGCAAAAGCACCCCACAAAGAAGTATATGGCAGGTATATTAAAACCCTTACCGCAAACTGCATAAAAAAAGGCGTAACGATTAAAACGAACACAGAAGTCACGGAGGCGATGATTGAAGACGGTAAACCCGATGCCGTTGTTCTGGCCATAGGGGCCGGAAAATCCACCTGTCCTGCTGAAGGAATCAACGCATCCATCGTTTGTGACGCCTGGCAGATTCTGGATGGCGAAGTCAAACCCAGGGATCACGTCGTTGTCATCGGCGGGGGCTTAGTGGGGATGGAAACGGCTGATTTCCTTCGCGAGAAGGGCATCAAGGATATTACGCTGGTGGAGATGCTGGCTACTTCACCCGTTCTGGCATTGGCCGCGCACGGCTATATGCTGCATAAACGTCTTCGGGCGGAAGGGGTCAAACTGATGTTTGGTACAACCGTCAAGCAGATTACGGAGGGATCGGTTGTCGTGACGAAAAAAGGCGAAGATCTCAGGCTTGAACCCGTAAACCAGGTCATTGTTGCCGTCGGTGTGACACCACGCAATACCCTGAAAGACATGCTTGCGAAAAAAGGCATTCGTCACTTTATCATTGGCGATGCCGCGGCACCCCGCAGGATTATTGAAGCGACGACGGAGGGGGCGAAGGCCGCCTGGGACATTTAAAAAAAGGGTCAAGACCCAAGGAACAAGGAACAAGGGAACGGGCGCAAGCGCCCGACAAATGAGGCTAACAGCCTTAAAGACTACAGCCTATCAACCTTCCATAAAGGAGATATGATGGACTTACGTGAACGTTTTATTGAGACCAACGGGATTAAGCTTCATGTGATGGAAGCCGGACCTGCCGATGGTCCGATGCTTCTTTTTCTCCATGGTTTTCCCGAGTTCTGGTATGCCTGGCGCAAACAGCTCTCATATTTTGCGAAGAAAGGTTATCTGGTCGTTGCTCCCGATCAGCGGGGGTATAACCTGAGCGACAAACCTGATGGAATTGCCGCCTATAAAATTGATGAACTGGCCAAAGATATTGTCGGTCTGATCGACGCTTACCAGCGCAAGCAGATTTTTCTGGTCGGTCATGACTGGGGGGCTTCGGTGTCCTGGTGGGTTGCGCTAAAATATCCCGACCGGGTAGCAAAGCTCGTTATTCTGAACGTACCCCACCCGAAAATAATGGCCAGAACGCTGTTTACCAATCCCAGGCAGATGCAGAAAAGCTGGTATATTTTTTATTTTCAGCTGCCGGGTGCTGTTGAAAAATTTGCTTCGGTCAACAACTACGCCTGGCCGGTAAACCTTCTGGCCGCCACAAGTCGACCAGGGGCATTTACACCGGAAGAACTTGAAGAATACAGAAAAGCGTTCATGCAGCCGGGAGCTTTTTCGGCGATGGTGAACTGGTATCGCGCGATGATTCCAGGAACCACCGAAAAGTTTTGACGTGACCATGCCCATGATCCTGATCTGGGGCATGAAAGATGTTGCGTTGCTTTCCGAAATGGCCTACGAGAGCATGACTTTCTGCAAACAGGGCAGACTCATTACACTCCCTGACGCTTCACACTGGATTCAGCATGAAGAAGCAGATCAGGTGAACGCTTTGATTGCCGAATTCACCGGCAGTCCATAATCATGTAAGATTTCGCAACGCACAGAACCGGGCCGTGATGATGCCACGGGAACGATTCGCTGAGCCGATTTTATTTTGAAGGATTACGAAACAATGATGAATTTGTCACACGAACAGATGATGGAAATCTCGCAGTATGCCTTTACCCGTATGGACGGGGCATGGTTTCTGGCGCTTGCAAAAAAGTTTGGCGTCGAGACGGCCTGGGAAATGGATGTGGAAGCCTGGAAACAATTCTCATACGTTTTCGGTAAAAACCTCCGGAAAAAATATATCCGGAATCCGGTCTGGCCGGAAAGCTTTCTGGATGCCATGGATATTTTCAGCAGGGTTTTAAAAATCGAGGGGCGGGTCATTACCGTGAAGGGGGATCAGATCACGGTCCGCATTACAGATTGCGAAACGCAGAAAGCAATTGCCAAAGCCGGCGTCGCCGACTGCGGTATTGTTACGATTCATACCTACGAAAGAATTGTCGGCGGCCTCTTTGAGAATGAAATAAAAGTCCGCGCGGTCCACACAAAAAATTTAAACCACGGCGATGACTGCTGTGAAGTCATTATTACCCGCTGTTGATCGATCCCTTTCTGACCGTTGAACGGAAAACAGGGCAGCATTGCCCCCAAAGCGGCTCATGACTTATTTACAACGAGCGTTATAAGCTTCTTGACGTGACCCCGCAGCTATGATAACGACTCCAATCAACCCCGGTAGTCCTTGTTTTAAGGCTCGGACGTCGATAATTTAGAATCGAGGAAAAAAATATGGCAGAAAAATTTATCAGTGAACGAAATTTGAAGTTTTTATTGTACGAACTGAACGACACCGAAGCATTGCTCAAATATCCCCGCTATGCCGACCACAGCCGGGAAGTTTTCGACATGATCCTGGATACGGCAATGAGAATGGGCAAGGATCTCTTCAAACCTCTTTTCGAGGAAATGGACCGCAAGGCGCCTGAATATGTGAAGGGCGAGGTCAGGGTGCATCCAAGGGTCCGCGACATCATGCGTGAGGCGGGTACGGGCGGATGGATTGCGTCGACTTTCCCCTATGAAGCGGGTGGTCAGCAGTTGCCGTTTACCATCGGTGTTTTTCTGCCGACAGCCATTTTTGGCGCGGCAAACTACTCAGCGGCCGTTTATCACGGTCTCACGCACGGCGCGGCCGGTT
>JAGFXG010000020.1 GCA_017860985.1 Deltaproteobacteria bacterium | reverse complement strand
TTAAGAAATCGAAAGCGGGAGGCAATCGTGCTGCTTAAAGGTGAAAATCTGGTGAAGAGTTTTGGCGGCACTGTCGCTGTCAACGATGTGAGTTTTGAAGTCAACGAAGGAGAGATCCTGTCGATTATCGGTCCCAATGGCGCGGGTAAATCGGTTCTCTTCAGTCTGATCAGCGGAGCGGGCAGACCAACATCCGGCAGTATTAAATTCGGGGGAGACGAAATTGCCGGTTTGAGTGCAAGCCGGATATCCCGCAAAGGGATTGCGCGGACATTCCAGTTGACCGCTCTGTTTGAAAAGCTGCCGGTGGCGGCCAATCTGGCGCTTGGATACTATAAATGCACGACCAGCGGATTCTGGGGATCGATTTTCCACACACCTCAATGGAAAAAAGACAAAAAGAAAGTGGAAGAAAAAGTCATGGAGATGCTGAACTTCGTGGGATTGGGATCCAGGGCCTTCGATACAGCTTCTTCCATCTCGCAGGGAGAGCAGCGGATGTTGTCTATCGGGATTGCCCTGATCAGTGATCCAAAGCTCATCCTGTTTGACGAGCCGACGGGGGGACTGATTCAGGAGGATACGGAGCGCATTACCGAACTCATCAGAAAGATCAATAAAAACGGCATTACCGTCTGTCTGATTGAACACAAGATGCGGATGATTATGGATCTGGCCGACAGAATCGTTGTTTTAAATTACGGGAAAAAAATTGCTGAAGGAAGGCCATCGGATGTTGCCGCAGACCCGCAGGTCATCGAAGCCTACCTGGGAAGAAAAAAAGATGCTGAAACTCATTAATGTAACCACAATGATTGGCGAGCATCAGGTCATCCATGACGTGTCGCTGCAGATTGCAAAGGGCGATTTTGTCGCGCTGCTCGGTGGCAATGGTGCCGGCAAGACAACGTTATTTAAAACGATTGTCGGGCTGCTGCCGCCGGTGAAGGGCAGGGTGGAGTTCAAGGGTGAGGAAATCAGCCATGTGCCCGCGCACAAAATTGTAAGCAAGGGCCTCGCGCTGTGTCCTGAAGGAAGACAGCTTTTTCCGCAGCTTTCGGTATACAGAAATCTGATGCTGGGGGCGTATCATCGAAAAGATAAGCAAAGCGTGAAGGAAACACTGGAGCAGGTCTACGACCTGTTTCCGCGATTGAAGGAAAGATTCAAGCAACTGGCCGGTACGTTCAGCGGAGGGGAGCAGCAGATGCTGGCGATCGGGCGGGCGATTATGTCCAAGCCGGAGATGCTGCTTCTGGATGAACCTTCCATGGGGCTGGCGCCAATGGTTGTGGAAGGAATCGCCGAAGCGATCACTGAGCTCAATAAAATGGGCATCACTGTTTTCCTGTCCGAGCAAAATGCACAAATCGCCCTGATGATTACACGCCACGGTTATGTTCTGGAAAACGGCCGTCTGGTGCTGGACGGTTTGAGCAGGGACCTGATTCATAACGAAAAAGTGAAAAAGGCTTATCTGGGAACCTGATAAAATCGTTCACACTGAAAATATCCGGTTATGTGACATCAAGGGCTCAATCTTCGGCGGCAGCAGATGAGCCCTTTTTTGCGTGCAGAGTCCGCATGTAAATGACATGCCGCGTTTTATGTCCCCCCGAACCTGTTTTCAAACCACTTTGCTAATCGAGAATTGCATTGCGGGAAACATCATGATAAATAGTTTGTCACGTTGTTTTTACGTCGCTTTCAGGAGAAAATTGTTTGAGCAAAAAAAAATCCGGCATCTGGTTTTTCTTTGCATCCGTTCGGCTGGCCATTGTTCTCCTGCTGCTCATTGCTTTCATCGCCATGATCGGAACGCTGTTTCCACAGCGGGAAGCCGCAGTGGAACTTGTGGGACGGATACCTCCCGGCCTTTTTTCATTCCTGCAGAAAATGCAAATTTTTGACCTGTATCACTCCGTCTGGTTTGTTCTTCTGATGGGTCTGCTGGCAGTTAATCTTTTGATCTGTTCGCTGGATCGATTTCCGGCGGCATGGCGCCGTTTCCGTTTACGTCCTGTCCCGCGTGAGCCGGATGCTTTCAAGGATCTTCCGGAAGAAAACCTTTTTTATCCGGAATCGGATGCGAAGAAAGCTGCGGATGAGGCCGCAAGTTTGCTGAAAAAAAAGTATCATTCTTTTCAACAGGCGGATGAGGCAGGCAGTGTCTATCTGTGCGCGCAGAAGGGGCGCTTTGCTCATTTTGGCGTTTACATGGTTCATCTGAGCGTTCTGGTATTAATATGCGGTGCGGTCATCGGTTCCGTTTTTGGGATCGAGGGATCTGTCAAAATGCTTGAAGGTGAGACGGCGAGCGGTATTAACCTGCGCAATGGCAACTTGACAATGCCTCTTCCTTTCTCGGTGCGCTGTGACAAATTTACCTTAGAACGATATAAAAACGGAGCGGCCAAACTTTTCCAGTCCGACCTGACATTTATCAAGAATGACAGGGTAATCCGGTCGGCCAGGCTTTTAGTGAATCATCCCGTTGATTTTGAAGGGTTCCGCTTTTATCAGGCAAGTTACGGCCCGGTCCCGGGCAAGAAAGCAACGCTGGTTTTGCTGCGGGAAGGCGGTCGTCGTGACATCATGAATGTGAGCACAGGATACACATTTGAACTTCCGGGAAACGAGGGGACCTTTCAGGTTCTGAGAGTTGAAGATAATATGATGCAAATGGGGCAGGCGATTAAAGTTGCCGTTCGTTCCGAGAAGGAAGCGGCAACTTTCTGGGTTTTCCGGGAGATCGACCGGATTAAAAAGGTTGTCCCTGATGTTTTCGAACAGGTTCCTGTTTTTAATCCGGGTCTTTTCCGCCCTTATACCTTTTCGCTTCTGGGGATCGAGGAAAAATATTATACCGGGCTGCAGGTTAACCGTGATCCGGGAGCGCCTGTCGTGGCGGCAGCGGCGGTCCTTCTGATATGCGGTTTGATGATCGTTCTTTTTTCATACGCACGTTGGATATGGATCCGGATTGATCAGGTCGAAGGCAGAGTCCGCATCAGCATTGCGGGACGAAGCATCAGGAATAACGTTGGCCTGAAACGCGAAGTACGTCACCTTCTTGCAAAGCTGAAGGATAATCTGGAGAATCCCAAGTGATCGATACAACCATTTTAAGCTGGGTGACATTTATTTATTTCGGCGCTTTTGTTTTTTATCTTTTCCGGATGATTCTGGGGCGTGAATTCTGGGGGAAACTGGCCGGTTGGCTTGCCCTTGCCGGTCTGATTGCCCAGAGCGTCGCGCTGATCATCCGGTGGAAGGCATCGTATGATTTAGGCATTGGACACGCGCCTCTGACCAATTTTTACGAGTCTCTGATTTTCTTTGCCTGGACGGTTGTTTTTTTGTATCTGCTCATCGAGCGGCGGTTGAAGAATCGGAGCATCGGTGTTTTTGTAATGCCCGTAGCGTTTTTAATTATGGCCTATGCCTCCATCGCCCCGGGAATCAGTAACCGTATTGAGCCCCTGATTCCCGCGCTGCAAAGCAACTGGCTGACGTCACACGTTCTGACCTGTTTTATGGGCTATGCCGCTTTCACGGTCACTTTTGCGCTGGGGATTATGTTCTTTGTCAGGAAAGCCGCCGCTCATGATTCGTCCGGTGTTCGCGTTTTTATTCACCTGCTTCCTTCAGAATCTCAGATAGATGATCTGATATATTCCTGTGCGGCCCTGGGGTTTATTTTTCTCACGCTGGGGATTGTAACCGGTTCCGTATGGGCGCATTACGCCTGGGGGTCTTACTGGAGCTGGGACCCGAAGGAAACCTGGTCGCTCATCACCTGGCTCACTTATGCCGTGATGCTTCACGTCCGCATGATGCGCGGCTGGCGCGGTGTGCGCATGGCGATCATGGCCATCATCGGTTTTGCCTGTGTGCTGTTTACATATCTTGGCGTTAACCTGTTGCCGAGTCTGCACAGCTACCTGTAATAATTCTCATCGCAGAAAATCAAGAACCTCGTTAATGTCCGGCAATTCCCGAATAGGATAGACTTTTACGAAGATCGCCTTTCTCTGTTCGTCAAGAATGATGTTGGCCCTCTCCGAGAAGCCTAGCTTATCGATGAATATACCCAGTTTGGATGCGATGCCGCCGTGCGGCCAGAAATCCGCCAGCAGGTCGACTTTTTCAATGCCGAGACTTTTTGCCCACGCCTTTTTGCAGGGGACGGAATCAACAGAAAAACCCAGCGGCACGGTGTTGAGTGACCGGAAGGTTTCAAGGTTGGCTTCCAGCGATTGCATTTGTTTGGCGCACACTTCCGTCCAGGCCAGCGGGTGAAAAGACAAAAGGATTTTTTTCCCTGCCAATGCCGTTGTGTCCACCACTGTGTCCGTGTGACTCTTCAATGAAAAATCTCCGAATACATCCCCGACTTGAATTCTGGCCATAACATTCTCCTTCTTTATGATGATTAGTTCTTGATCGTTGAGCCTCATCCTTCCATGACTGGATAATCCGTATAGCCTTTTGGTCCTGTTGTGTAGAAAGTGGATTCGTCCCAGCGGTTCCATTTCGCACCTTGATCAATTCGCTTCACCAGATCGGGATTGGCGATAAATGGCTTGCCGAACGCCACGGCGTCGGCAAGCCCTTCCTCGATGACCCGTTTACCGCTCTCGGTACGAAACCCGTTATTGATAATCAGCGTTCCCCGATATCGCGGGCGGAAATGCCTGGCGATTTCCTTCACCGCGTAAGGGACATTGTCCACCGGCACCATCGGTTCTACGAAATGGACGTAAGCCAGATCGGCATAATCATTGAGCCGTTCGACAATATGCTCAAATGTCGGGATCGTGTCCCTGTCAATCGTAATGCCGAAGAAGCCATGCGCGGAGGGATTGAGCCGGACGCCGACCCGGTTGAAACCAATGGCCTGACCGACTTCCTGCAAGGTTTCAAAAAAGAAGCGCGCCCTGTTTTCATGTGATCCGCCATATTCGTCCTTGCGGACGTTGGCGCAATTGACGAAGAACTGATGGAAAAGATAGCCGTTTGCCGAATGGATCTCCACACCGTCAAAACCGGCGGCAACAGCATTTTCGGCGGCCCGGCGAAAATCCTGCGTGGTGTTGTGAATTTCCCCTACCTTCAGGGCGCGGGGTGTGGATGTATCTTTAAAACCTTCCAGGGTATAGGATTTATCGCCGGCATTAATGGCTGACGGAGCGACAGGAGGCTTCCCCCCATGAAAATCAGAATGAGACATCCGGCCCACATGCCAGAGCTGGCAGAAGATGTGTCCGTCCTTTTCATGAACGGCCTTGGTCACGAGCTTCCAGCCCTCGACCTGTTCCGGAGTGTAGATGCCCGGCGTGTGAATGTAGCCCACCGCTTCCTCGGAAATCTGCGATCCCTCCGTGATGATCAGTCCGGCGGAGGCACGCTGGGTATAGTATTCGGCAATCAGCGGTGTGGCTTTGTTTTCGGGATTGTCCGCGCGGCTTCTCGTCATGGGCGACATAAAAATCCGGTTGGGAAGTTCCATGTTGCCGACTTTGATCGGTTTTAACAGGGTGTTTTTCATGCCATCCTCCTGCTTTGCTATTCAATTGCCATCAGGGACTGCCAGCGTTCCCACTCTGTTTCGTGCGGCAGGCCTTTGTCTTTAATCAACTTTAAAATGGGTTCTTCGTTGAAACGCAAATAGGGGTTGATCCGGCGTTCTTCGGCCAGAGTGGAATAGAGAAAGTCCGGATCATAAGATTGCCGGAAACGTTCAATATCCTTGTTTTCCGGTTCCAGGTGTTTGGCAAATGTGAGAGAATCCTTAACGTAGTCATGGCCGGCAAAAACGCGTGTATCGTCAGGCAGTCTCATCAGGCGCTGGATGGAATTGAAGAAACCTTTCAGATCGCCCGAAAAGCAATTACCGATGGTTGCGTTGAAAAGCGTGTCACCGGTAATGAGGTTGCTGCCTGTGTGAAGGCAAACTGAGTCTTTGGAATGCCCCGGTGTCCGGTAAACCACCACAGGTTCATGATCAATCTCAATGGTTTCATTATCGGCAAGGGTCGTGCAGTCCAGGAACCGGGCTTCCGTTTTGCCAAGCAGATGATCATTGCCTGATGTATGATCATAATGCCGGTGAGTGTTGGTTACATATTTCAGGATCAGGTTGTTTTGCCCCAGAAAAGCCAGTATTTCCTGCCAGGCACCCCCGTCAACGGCCATGGCTTCACTCCTGCCGTAGAGCAGATAAGCCAGATTATCACCATATCGGAACTGTTCAATATTGAGCATGCAACTCCCCTGCATTCACTTGACGATTTTAAATATTTCCCTGGCTTTTGGATCGGCAGCTGTGCGTAAAAGTTCAAACAGAACCATTTCCGTTGACGTGATATGCGCTCCTGCGCTTTTGATGGCCTGAATACCCACCTCCCGGTTTTCGGGCGTGCGCGAAGAAACGGCGTCCGCGACCAGGTGGACGCTATAGCCGTTTTGTATTAAATCCAGGGCGGTCTGATAAACGCAAATGTGACATTCGATACCGGTCAGAATGACGTGCCGGCGGGTGAGGGATTCGAGCTGGTCACGAAAGGATGGATCAGCCCAGCAGCTGAACGTTTCTTTGGCAAACGGTTTCAAGCCGCCCAGCTCTCCCGATAACTGCTGGATGGTCGGCCCCAGTTTTTCCGGGGTTTGTTCCGTTATCATTATTGGCAGGTCTAACGCCCGAAATCCCCGAATCAGCTTAACATTGTTGGCAAAAAGATTTTCCTTGTCAAACATGGCCCGTGCCAGGTTGCCCTGAAAGTCAATCATCACTAATATGGCGGCAGTGCGGCTTAACATTTTTACCTCTCCCCATTGTTGCAGATTAGGCAGGATAGTTAATTTGCTTAATTCTTGTCAATCATTATTATTACTGGTAAAAGGAAGAAAAAATCCGGGGAAGAACAATGACTTTGCCTAACTGTGAAAATATTATTTTGCACGAATACCGGGACGGCGTTTTATCTGAAGTGTCGCTGCCGTTTTCCACAGAATATGCCCTGCTGCTGAAAATCAACGGCAATCCATACGTCACGATGGCCTGCTCCGGCAATTACCTGGGAGAACACATTACCGGCTATTTGATTACCGAGGGCATCATCAGCAATACGGATCAAATTCAAGCCATGGAGATCGACGAAGAAAATTTAACAGTCAATGCCGTTTTGGCCCCCGATAAGATCATTACGGAAAAACTGGAATGGATTAAAACCATCACCGCCGCCGGCGGCAGAAGCAGAAAGAATATGCCTTCCGATGATCTGGTCCGCAATAGTCTGCCGCAGGTCCGGGCGGAGATTGTGCTTCAGTCCATGAGTGAATTTCTGACGTATTCGCGTGAACATGAGGCGACACATGGTGTTCATGGCGCCGCTCTTTATTCACTGGCAGGGGAACGGCTGGTGTTCTTTGATGAGATCGGACGCCACAATGCCATTGACAAGGTTATCGGCCACGCGGCGTTAAACGGCATAAGCCTGGAAGACAAGCTGATTTGTTCGACCGGACGTATATCCAGCGAGATTGCATTCAAAATAATCAATGCGCGGGCGCCTGTCCTGGTAACGCGCGCATCACCGACAGTGCTGAGCGTAAGCCTTTTGAGGCATTATAATATCCTGAGTATTATTCGCGCTGTGAACGACCGGTTTTACGTGGTTAACGGGAGGGAAAACATCTGCCTGTAGTCCGCAAGGGATCGTCCGGTAAAATTATGATTCTTCTGTCTGAGAAGTAAAAAAGACTATACTTTCATTTCTCAGCTGCTTTCTGTATAAATATTTTCATGGAAGAAACAATTTATAGAGGGGTATTAACAAGCACCACAGGACAGACTTTCCTTCGGGGGCAGGACGGTGTGGCGTACCTGAAGGACGAAATCATCTGGAACGGATACCTGGCGCACTTCAGCGGGCTGGCGGTGTGTGCCCGCAGGCTTCCCCAGAGAGACTACGAAACGGGAAAGCCCATTGTTATTATGTGGCCGGATGCACCATCTCCAGATGAATCGACGGTTGAGCTTTATTTCAATGAACGGCTGGTCAAATATCCAACATCGTTTCTGGGGCATATGGCTGTCAATGTAGGCGGCGAAATATTCAACTTTTCACACCTGATCAACGAAAATGAAGTCATGAAACCCGAAGAGTATTTCTTTCGGCCCGCATTGGGCGAGTTTGCGCCGCATCCGGTTTATGGACGTGACAACACGGATGATCCACAAAAACCCTATTATGATAAATTCGGCAGGCTTTTCATGCGGACAATCCATGTCCTGAGAATCACCGGCCTGGACACGCAAAAGATATCTCAGCTTTTCCACGACGAACTGGATATGATCAGAAACACGCCGGCCGATCCTAAAAAACCCGGGGAATATAGAGATTTTAATATCCTTACCAATAATTGTTCTACAATCATCAGAGACGGATTTAAAAAATACGGTTTCAAAAATATCCGGGGCATCTTCCCGCGCGATCTTTTTGTGAATATTTCCTATTTCTTTTTAAAACAGCTGGTACATCCGCAAATAAAATCTTCCTGTCATACGCTTCATCAACTCAAGGTTCCGGAGGCGGCCGAAAGCGCCCTGCCGCCTCTTTTGAATCCATTGAACTGTGTAAAACAGCGCATTTTGCAATCAGTATAACATTCCAACGCAATGTTGATGAAGATTTTAGCTATCTTTCCCTCCCACTTCGTTGTCCGCGCATGAACGCACACGCGAACAGGTGGGCATTTTGGAGGGGAAGACATAGCGCACTGCGCGCTCATACAACAGATAATCCCATGCCCAGTTGGTCAGCACCATGACACGGTTGCGGAACCCGATCAGGTTGAACAGGTGAATGATCAGCCACATCATCCAGGCAATAAATCCCTTGAATGTCCTTTTACCGATCGCGACGCCCGCCGCCTTGCGGCCTATGGCGATCATCGACCCTCTGTCTGCATAATGGAAGGGTTCAGGCGCTTGCCCGGCAATCTGGCGCACAATATTTTGCGCGGCTTCCACTCCGGACTGAATGGCAACCTGCGCGACCATCGGCAACACGCGCTGATCCTCTTTAATGGCAGCCAGGTCACCGATCACGTATATGCGATCGTCATTCACAATCTGGAGAGAGGCGCGCACCGGTACGCGTCTGTCACGGCCGACGGGAATGCCGGAATCGTCGGGCAGGTCCTCTCCCCGAACACCCGCCGTCCAGACGACCGTATGGGTTAATATCGTCTCCCCGTTTTTAAGGATCGCCTTCTCCGGTGTCACTTCGGCAACCGCCTTGTTCAGACGCACTTGCACGCCCATATCGCTTAACTGCCGAACCGTGTAATCGCGGATGTTCGCGGGCATAGGCGCAACTAGGCATTTGGCGGCCTCCAGTAAAATGATTGTCACTTCGGAAAAATCAATCGACGGATAATCCTTGACCAGCGGACCGGAGATGAGTTCGGCCAGCGCTCCTGAATATTCCACGCCGGTTGCCCCGCCGCCCACAATGACAAACGTCAGCAGGGACTTTCTTTTATCCGCATCTGTCTCACGCGACGCCGCTTCGAAGCAGCAGATGATGTGATTTTTCAGTGCGACGGCTTCTTCGAGCGTCTTGAGAAAATAGGCGTGCCCTGCGACGCCCGGAATGTCAAAGGTGGATGTGACGCTCCCCGTGCCGACAATCAGATAATCGTAATCGAGCGTTGCTATATCCGTTTCAATCCGGCGATTTTGCCGGTCAATGCGCCTTGCGTGCGCCAGGAGAAACTGAACATTGGGTATTTTCCAGAAGACGCTGCGCACCGGGTAGGCGATGTCCTCCGCGTCAAGCTCCGCCGCCGCCACCTGATAGAGAAGCGCCAGAAACGTGTGATAGTTGTTGCGGTCCACGACAGTCACATCGACCGGCTGATTCGCGAGCGTTCGGGCGGCCCACAGGCCGCCAAACCCCGCACCGATGATCACAACTTTCGGTTTTTTATCCGTTGTTGCATTAGACATGAATGAGCTTTTCCCTTCTCATCCCTTATCTGCCAAGGGGAAAGGATGAACGCATGCAGTTTCCTCTCCGCCCCGATTCCCTCTCCGAGAGGGGAAAGCAAAATTATTTCTTTTTGGAGACAGCTTTGCGCAGGGTCGCCGATTTTGTCTTTTTTATCTTCACGGGTGGCTTTGCGCTTTTAGCCTTTGCAACGACATTCGGATTTTTCCCCGCCTTCCTGGACGGCTTTGTTTCTTTTTCCGGTTCCAGCGCCAGCTTTAACACATCGAGCATGTCACTTACAAAATGGAAGGAGATGCTTTTTTGCACATTGACCGGAATATCTTCAATATCTTTCCGATTCCATGCGGGCAGAATAAGCGTTTTAATTCCCGCGCGATAAGCCGCCAATACCTTTTCTTTAATTCCCCCAACCGGCAGCACGGCGCCGCGCAGTGTTATTTCACCGGTCATGGCCAGTTGTTTTTTGACTTTGCGGTTGGTGAGCAGGGAAGTCAACGCCGTCAGCATTGTCACACCCGCCGATGGCCCGTCCTTGGGTGTCGCACCCGCCGGTACATGGATATGAATATCGCGATCGTCGAAGAAATCCGGATCCACATCCAGCAAGCTTGCGTTTGTTCGAATGAAACTCAATGCCGCTGATACCGATTCCTTCATGACATCGCCCAG
>JAGFXG010000198.1 GCA_017860985.1 Deltaproteobacteria bacterium | reverse complement strand
TTAAGATATTCCTCTATTGAACCGCGAGATTTGCCTTCCACAAGAACCTTAACCGTTCCGTCAGGCAAACGCAGCAGCTGGATAATAATACCTATCGTTCCAATCCGGTATATGTCTTCCTCTGCCGGATCGTCTTTTTTCGCGTTTTTCTGCGCCACCATGAAAATCCCTTTTTCGTATTTCATGGCAGATTCCAGAGCGGCGATAGACTTTTCCCTGCCCACAAACAACGGCACGATCATGTGCGGAAAAACAACCACATCCCTTAGTGGCAAAAGCGGAATGATGTTCGTTTTATTTTGACTGTTATAGTTTTGTTCTTCTGTCATTTACACTTCCCGGGCATTGATTTATGCAGTTTCGGATTTTGCATCGTACAACAAAATCGGTTCTGCTTTATTGACAACTACTTCCTCACTGATGACGCACTCTTTGATATCCCGCTGTGAAGGAATATCATACATCACTTCAAGCATGGTATTTTCCAGAATGGAACGCAAGCCGCGCGCGCCTGACTTTCTTTCCATCGACAACTTCGCGACGCTGCGAAGCGCGCCATCGGTGAACTTCAAGGTTACGTTTTCCAGTTCGAACAGTTTTTTGTATTGCTTGATGATTGCGTCCTTGGGCTCTATTAAAATGCGGACCAGGGAGTCTTCATCCAGATCATCCAGTGTGGCAATCACCGGCAGCCTTCCGATAAATTCCGGTATGAGACCGAATTTCAAAAGGTCTTCAGACCGGACTTCCGCCAGTATTTCCCCTACCCTTTTTTCCTTTTTGCTTTTGATTTCCGCACCAAAACCCATGGTGTTTGTGCCGATCCGTTTGGAAATAATCGTTTCCAGATCATTGAACGCACCGCCGCAGATAAAGAGAATATTCGTGGTGTCCACCTGAATAAATTCCTGCTGCGGATGTTTGCGCCCGCCTTTAGGCGGTATGCTGGCCGTGGTTCCTTCCATAATTTTCAACAGGGCCTGCTGCACGCCTTCGCCGGAAACATCTCTTGTAATCGACGGATTGCCGGATTTCTTTGCTATTTTATCGATCTCATCGATATACACAATTCCTTTGGATGCCCGGGCGACGTCGTAGTCTGCGTTCTGCAGCAGGCTTAAAATGATATTTTCCACGTCCTCGCCCACATATCCCGCTTCAGTCAGGGTGGTGGCGTCCGCTATCGTGAAAGGCACATTCAGAAACTTGGCCAGCGTTTTGGCAAGCAGGGTTTTCCCTGATCCCGTCGGTCCTACCAGAAGGACGTTGCTTTTCTGGATTTCAACGCCGTCATTCGAACTGACATTGGAAAACAGTCTTTTATAGTGATTATAAACCGCAACGGAAAGAATTTTTTTTGTCTGTTCCTGGCCAATGACATAGGTGTCAAGAAATTTCTTGATCTCTTTCGGTTCAGGCAGGATATTCTTTGGGGTTTTCTCTACTGTCTTTTCTTCTTCCTCTACAATGCAACGGCACAATTCGATGCATTCGTCACAAATATAAGCGGTGGGGCCTGCTACCAGTTTACGAACCTCACTTTGCATCTTCCCGCAAAATGAGCAAAAAAGCATTCCCTGTCCTCGATTGTCTTTACTTCTTTTGATCACTTGATCTCTCCTTATTTATTATCCATTGATAATACAGGCTTTCTAACTACGATTTCATCAATCAAACCATATTCTTTCGCCTGTGCACTTGTCATAAAGTAGTCACGTTCCGTATCATTCATGATTTTTTCCAGTTGCTGCCCCGTCAATTCCGACAGGATTTTGTTCAATTCATCCTTGAGCCTTAAGATTTCTCTGGCCTGAATGTCAATATCCGTTGCCTGTCCCTGAAAGCCTCCCAGAGGCTGGTGTATTAAAATCCGTGCGTGCGGCAGGGCAAACCTTTTCCCTTTCTCACCGGCTGCAAGAAGTATTGCCGCCATACTGGCCGCCTGCCCCATGCATACCGTTGAAATGGGGGGCTTGATATACTGCATTGTATCATAAATTGCCATTCCCGAACTCACGTGACCGCCCGGGGAATTCAGATAGAAAAAAATTTCTTTATCCGGGTCCTCTGCTTCAAGATAAAGCATCTGGGCGACGACCACGTTTGCCACATTGTCATCGATTGCGGTTCCCAAAAATATGATCCTGTCTTTTAACAGGCGGGAATAGATATCGAAGGCTCTTTCGCCCCGTCCATCTTGTTCCACCACCATCGGTATCAAGTTCACTCAGCAGCCTCCTGTTCCATCCCGACTTTCTCAACTTCTTTAATATTGGCCTCTCGTTTGATAAAGTCAAATACCTTTTTTTGTATAATGTCCGATTTCAGCGTGTTTATTCTGTCTTCGTTGTCATATGCGCTTTTGACGACCTCGTAATCCGCATGATGAATTTCAGCTAATTCCTTGATTTTATTATCTATATCATCATCATTTGCCGCCAGGGCCTCTTTTTCGGCAATCTTTTTGATCAGGAGGAAGGTCTTGACTGTTTTTTCCGCTTCCTTCTTGAACTGGTCGTGCATCCTGAAACTCAATTCCATGGCATTTTTTTCATCCATACCGGCCGATTTCATTCTTTTCTGAGTGTCTGAAATCATGTAGAAAATCTGTCTTTCGACCAGCGAAGGCGGGGCATCAAACATATTGGCATTCAGAAGAGCGTCTATGATTTTTTCATCGAGCTGCGAGTCGCTCTGTCGTTTGCACTGATCTTCCATGGATTTACGGACGTCGTTCATCAAATCTTCAAGTGTATTGTACTTGTCAAAATTCTTAATGAAGTTTTCGTCGATCTCAGGAAGTTTTTGTTCTTTGAGCCCGTTCAGAGTCACCTTGAAGACAACATCTTTCCCGGCCATCTTTTTTTCATGATAATCGGCGGGAAATGTAACATTTACTTCTTTTGTTTCGCCGTTTTTCATTCCCACTAGCTGTTCTTCAAAGCCGGGAATAAATCTGCCAGATCCCAGTTCCAGCAGGTAATTATCAGACTGCAGCTCCGGAAGCGCTTCGCCATCCATCGTTCCTTTAAAATCAATCGTGACAAAATCGCCAATGACAGCCGCCCGATCTTCCGTGACATCCTGCATGGTTGCAAACATTTTGCGGATTTCCTGAAGACGTTTTTCCATGTCCGCATCCGACACGGTGATATTCACCTTCTCCAGCTCCATCCCCTTATGGCCCTGCGGTTCAATATCCGGTTCCGTTTCAAACGACGCGCTAAAGGAAAAGTTCGTATTTTCCTTCAGACCGTTCTGTTCGATTTCCGGCCGGGAAAGCGTCACGATTCCGCGGTTATCCAGTTCCTGCCAGTAGTATTTATTGACGATGTTGGTTATGGTTTCTTCTTCGGCATCTGCCTTATAATAATTTTCCAGAATCTTGCGGGGGATCTTACCCTGGCGGAAACCTTTGATTTTAGCTTTTTTGCCAATAGTGCGGTAAACGCTGTCCAGCTCATCCTGAATGACAACCCAGGGTATTTCAAACGACATTTTTTTCTTAACCTGGCTGATATCCTCTACTTTAACGGGAAACTCACTCACTATATTTTCTCCTTAACATTTTATTATTATTACGGCTCTTTGGTTCTGGTGCGAGAGAGGGGACTTGAACCCCTAACCGCTTAGGCGGGCTGGATCCTAAGTCCAGTGCGTCTGCCAATTCCGCCACTCTCGCTTTTTAAACAATTAGGGAATTATATATTCATTATTCAAAATGTCAACGGGGATTCTTGATCGGCACTCCGCAACAAAACCAGTTAAATTGAGCCTCTCGTCTTTTATCATCCTGTAAATGATAATTTCATTTAATGCAAGAAAAAGATGTATTTCTTTTTGCGAATTGAACAGATAGAAAAAAACCGTTTTGCCGAATGAATGATTATGAAATAATGCATTCAGATGGGTTAAAAATGGTCGGGGTGAGTGGATTTGACCCACCGGCCCTCTGAACCCATACGGTCCTGATGCATCTTGCAACATAAGATAGTGTTATTAACAACCCTATTTATTGGTACT
>JAGFXG010000197.1 GCA_017860985.1 Deltaproteobacteria bacterium | reverse complement strand
TGACTGGATGAACAACATCCGCGACTGGTGCATCTCACGGCAATTATGGTGGGGACACCGGATTCCCGTTTGGTATTGCGGCGGCTGCGGAAAAGTGATTGTTTCCACAGCGGATCCCGACTCATGTCCTGACTGCGGTGGTGTGTCATTGAAACAGGATGAAGATGTGCTGGACACCTGGTTCAGTTCTTCCTTATGGCCATTCACCACGTTGGGCTGGCCTGAAAGAACACCCGCCCTGAAGACTTTCTATCCGACCTCCCTGCTCATTACCGGTTTTGATATTCTGTTTTTCTGGGTGGCCCGGATGATGATGATGGGTATTTATGTCATGAAAGACGTGCCGTTTAAAGATGTTTATCTTCATGCGCTGGTGCGTGATGAAAAAGGCGAGAAGATGAGCAAGTCGAAAGGCAACAGCATTGATCCGCTGGTGATGATCGATCAGTATGGCACGGACGCGTTTCGCTTTACACTCGCCGCATACACCGCGCAGGGGCGTGACGTGCGCATGTCGCCGGAGCGCATAGAAGGCTACAAATTTTTTGTCAATAAAATATGGAACGCCGCCAGACTGACGCTCGGAAATCTGGCGGACTACGATGAAGCCGCGCCGGTGGATGCTCCGGATTCGCTGCCGGAAAAATGGATTAAGGCGAAATTAAACGAAACAATCGTAAATGTAACACGCAGCCTCGACGAATACCATTTTAACGATGCCTCCGCCGCCATTTATAATTTCATCTGGCATGAATACTGCGACTGGTATCTGGAAATCAGCAAACCTGCGCTTTACGGTAAGATCAGCGCCGGGCAGAAGCAAGCAACACAGCGGACAATGAAAGAGGTATTTGGCGCCATGCTGCAGCTTTTGCACCCCTTTATGCCCTTCGTGACTGAAGAACTTTGGCAGGCGCTGCACAATAGCGATGAGCATTCCATCATGGTCAGCAGGTTTCCCGAGACAAACGACACGCAGGAAAACAGGGCCGCTGAGCAGGAGATGGAGATGCTGATGGAGATCATCACCTCCATACGGAATATCCGCGGTGAAATGCGGATTCCGCCCTCTCTCAAGCTGAACGTTTTAATATCTGCGCCGGACGAACTGAGCAAAAAGTCCATCGAAGCCGGTGGAGGCTACATTTCGAATCTGTCCAACCTTGAATCTCTGAGTGTGGAAGTCAATTTGGTTGAGCCCAGGGGAGTGGCGACCGGTGTGGTCGGAGCAACAAAGATATTTGTGCCGCTGGCCGGCATTGTGGATATTGCCGCTGAGAAAACAAGGCTGGAAAAAGAACTGGCGAAAGTATCGAAGGATCTGGAGCAGAGCTCCCGAAAGCTTGCCAATAGTGATTTCCGGGCGAAAGCGGCACCTGAAGTGATTGACAAGGAAGAGGCCAAGATGAAAGATTTCCAGAAAAGATATGCAGCCCTGGAAGGCGCGCTTAAAAAACTGAAAGAAATTGCCGTGTGATAGTTTTGTCATTGCGACGCGTGCCCTTCAGGGTAGCCGACTCTCCGTCGGCGTGGCAATCTAAAGTCATGAGATTGCTTCACTTCTTTGCAATGACCTGCTCGTAATTTTTGGGAGACAACAGATGGTTTCTCTGCAAATTAAACAAATTATTAAATCCGCTCTTGCCGAAGATATCGGCACAGGCGATATCACCACAGAGGCCACCGTCTCCCCGCAAAAAAAGGGCAGAGCACAGGCGATTGCCAAAGATGATTTTGTCATTGTCGGGCTGGACGTCTTTGAAGCCGTGTTTCATGCTCTGGATAAAGACATTCGCGTTAAAAAAATAATCACCGACGGAAGCCGGGCAAAGAAGGGCGACATCATCGCTGAAGTCACGGGCAGTCTGTCCGGTATTCTGCAGGCGGAACGAGTCGCTCTGAATCTGTTTCAGCGTATGTGCGGTATTGCCACGTTGACTGCAAAATATGTGGAAGCCGTGCGCGGTACAAAAACAAAAATTCTTGATACCCGCAAAACAGTACCCGGCCTGCGCGTGCTGGATAAGATGGCCGTACGGATCGGCGGGGGAACGAATCACCGCACAGGACTTTACGACGGCGTGCTCATTAAAGACAATCACATCGAAGCCGCAGGCGGCATCAACGCCGCGATGCAGGCCCAGAGAAAACGCCTGTCCCATCATCTGAAAATTGAAGTGGAGACCAAAAATATTCGGGAAGTGAAAGAAGCCCTAAAATGCGGCGCGGACATCATCATGCTGGACAATATGACGGTCGATGCCATGAAAAAAGCGGTTGATTTTGTGGCGGGACGTGCACTTCTGGAGGCCTCAGGCAATGTCAATCTTGAGCGTGTTGGCGAAATTGCTGCAACCGGTGTCGATCTGATTTCCGTGGGAGAACTGACCCATTCCGTCCGGGCGGCGGATATTTCACTTAAGGTTCAAGGGACAAGGGATAAGGTTCAAGGTTAACTGTGTCGCAATTTATTTTGATGTCATTCCGGGCAAGCGAAGCGCGACCCGGAATCCAGTGATAGGGTGGATGAAGCTTAGCGTATCCTATGAATTTATAATGATAAACTCTCCTTATGTTTCGATCAGCAAAACGTTATGAATCTGAATTCAGAATCCCTGAAAAAAAAACTTGCCGGAAAAATGATCGGCCATCGCCTCCATTATTATGACCAAATCGGCTCGACCAATGACGAGGCTTTCCGATTAGGCGAAGAAGGCGCGCCGGAAGGGACGGTGCTCATTGCCGAAAGCCAGAGTTCCGGGAAAGGCAGGATGCAGCGGGTCTGGTATTCACCGCCGGGAGCCAATATTTACACGTCCGTGATTTTAAAGCCGCCCGTCGGGACGATTCAGGCAACGCAGATTCCCATTGCCGCCGGTGTGGCTGCAGCTGAAACGATCAATGAGTTCTGCCCGGGCAAAGCATGGATCAAATGGCCCAATGATGTCCTGATTGGCGGTAAAAAGGTTTGCGGCATTCTGGCGCAGATGAAAATGTCAGGACAGGCGGTTGACTTTGTCGTCGTGGGTGTCGGCATCAATGTCAACCTGACCCGTGAACAGTTTCCTCCGGATATTCAAGAGATTGCCACTTCTCTGGCGATTGAGGCGGGTGGGGAAATATCGCGCCCTGCATTGATAATTCGGCTGTATGAAAATATGGCAAAATGGTATAGAGAACTCACCCGAAACGGATTTGCCGCGGTCAGGGAAAGATGGCTGAACCAGTCGGAGATGATTGGTAAGACCGTTTCGGTGATGTTTCAGAACGAAACAGTTAGCGGAAAGGCGGTGGGGCTGGATGAAGACGGCTCACTGATTCTTATGACCGCGAATAATCAAAAAATGACGGTTTCAGCGGGGGACGCGTCCATTCTAAAAGAGGTGAATACTAATGCTGCTGGTGATTGACGTTGGCAATACAAATACGGTGGTGGGACTTTATGATGAAGAACAGCTGCTGCATGACTGGCGAATACGAACGGAAATTGATCATACCATTGATGAGTACGGTGTCCTGATTTATAATTTATATCAGTCCAGCCGGATGAAAGCCAAGGAAATGAAAGCAGTGAATGCTATTATCATTTCCTGTGTTGTCCCCCCGATGCTCAATATCCTGGAACCGCTCTGTGTCAAGTATTTTAATATCAAACCGCTGATTGTAGGCCCGGGTATCAAGACGGGCATGCCCATATTTTATGATAATCCGAAGGAAGTGGGTGCGGACCGCATCGTTAACGCGGTGGCCGCTTTCAATAAGTATCATAAGGAATCCATCATTGTGGATTTCGGCACAGCGACCACTTTTGATTATGTTTCGCCCAAAGGTGAATACATGGGCGGCTGCATCGCACCGGGCATTGTGATTTCCAGTGAGGCGCTGTTTGCGCGTGCCTCCAAGCTGCCGCGTGTTGAATTCAGCAAGCCGAAAACCATTATCACAAAAGATACGGTCAGTGCGATACAGGCAGGCATCATGTTTGGATATGCCGGGCTGGTCGACGGTATCGTGAACCGGATGAAAGCGGAAACCAAAACCAACCCGTTTGTCATCGCCACGGG
>JAGFXG010000196.1 GCA_017860985.1 Deltaproteobacteria bacterium | reverse complement strand
GGTGGTGCGGGCAGCGCCGATGTGGATTTGTCCCACATTTATAAACTTGAGAAGTATCTCAAAAAGTCATGAAAAAGCGGAGGATGTATGGTGCTGACCGAGGAACAGGCAAAACAGATCAAAGGACTTTCCCGCACCGAAGCGGAGAAGAAACTGAAGACCGAGGGCTACAACGAACTTCCGTCCTCCAAGAAACGTAACATTCTGGCCATTGCTTTTGAAGTGGTTAAAGAGCCCATGTTTCTGCTGCTCGTGGCGTGCGGCAGCATTTATCTATTTCTGGGCGAACCACAGGATGCCCTGATGCTCCTGGGTTTCGTGTTCATCATGATAGGGATCACCATCTATCAGGAGGGCAAGACCGAAAAAGCCCTCGATGCTCTGCGTGATCTCTCCAGCCCCCGCGCCCTGGTCATCCGCGATGGAGAGCGCATCCGTATCCCCGGCCGTGACGTCGTGACAGGTGATATGGTCTGTCTGTCCGAAGGAGACCGTGTCCCCGCCGATGGAGTGGTCGTCTGGGCCCGGAATCTCACGGTGGATGAATCGCTGCTCACCGGAGAGTCGATCGCCGTCAGAAAAACCTCGTCTGAGGGCGACCTGGAATGCTTGAAAATGGAAAAGCCGGGCGGTGAAGACATCCCCTGCGTGTATTCAGGTACCCTGGTCGTACAAGGCCAGGGGATCGCTTGTATCAAGGCCGCCGGCATCCATACTGAAATCGGCAATATCGGCAAGGCACTGCAGACCGTGATCCAGGAGGATACGCTGCTTCAGAAGGAGACGGCGCGGATCGTCAAGGCTGTCTTCCTCATTGCCCTTGTTCTCTTTGGCCTTGTCGTCCTTGTCTATGGGCTCACACGCGGTAGCTGGATGGATGGAGTTCTTTCCGGTATCACTTTAGCCATGGCGATGCTGCCCGAGGAATTCCCCGTCGTGCTAACGATCTTCCTTGCCCTGGGCGCCTGGCGGATATCACAGAAGCAGGTATTGACGCGCAAGATGGCCGCCGTAGAAACCCTGGGAGCGGCCACGGTCCTCTGCACCGACAAGACCGGCACCCTGACGCAGAATCTCATGGCCCTCCGCATGCTCCTTGCTGGCGATGAATTCCATACCATCCGTGAAGAAAACCCAATCCCGCTGCCTGAGACGTTTCATGAGCTGGTCGAATTTGGTATCCTGGCCAGCAAAAAAGATCCTTTTGATCCCATGGAAAAGGCCCTGTTGAAGCTGGGGGTGGATAAGCTCTCCCAGACGGAACATCTCCATGCCAACTGGAGCCTGGTGCATGAATATCCCCTTTCGCAGGAGCTCCTGGCCTTATCGCATGTCTGGACATCCCCGGATGGAAAAGATTTTGTCATTTCTGCCAAAGGAGCGCCCGAAGCCATTATCGATTTATGCCACCTTGAGGAAAACCGCCGTGAATCACTTGCTGAGCGAATCGAACACATGGCCGGACAAGGACTTCGTGTGCTTGGCGTGGCCAAAGCTTACTTCCAGCATGATAATTCCCTTCCCGCAATTCAACATGACTTCAACTTTCAATTTATCGGCCTCATAGGACTGGAAGATCCCATCCGTCCGACCGTACCGGATGCCATCCGCATGTGTTATTCCGCAGGCATCAAGGTGGTCATGATCACGGGTGATTACCCCATAACGGCTCAAACCATTGCTAAACAGATCGGCCTTAAAAATCCGGACAACGTTATCACGGGTAAAGAACTGGAACAGATGGACGCACTCACACTCAGCAAGCGAATAAAAGAGGTCAATGTCTTTGCGCGCGTCGTCCCGGAACAAAAACTCATCCTGGTCAACGCGCTGAAAACAGCGGGCCAGATCGTCGCCATGACCGGTGACGGCGTAAACGACGCCCCTGCCCTGAAATCCGCTCATATCGGCATCGCCATGGGCGAGCGTGGAACGGATGTCGCCCGCGAAGCCTCCGACCTGGTGCTGCTCAACGATGACTTTTCATCCATTGTTGCCGCGGTCAGAATGGGACGCAAGATATTCGATAATCTGAAAAAGGCCATGGCCTACATTGTCAGCGTCCATATCCCGATTGCCGGGATGTCGCTGCTACCGGTATTCCTGGGATGGAAAGAGATGGTTCTACTGCCCGTCCACATTGTGTTTTTGGAGTTGATTATCGATCCCGCCTGCTCCGTGGTTTTCGAGGCCGAGGCGGAAGAATCAGGGATCATGCAGCGCAAGCCGCGTGACCCCGGGGAACGCCTGTTCGGCAAACGCACTTTGGCCATCAGTGCCGCCCAGGGGATCGTGGCCCTGATCGTGGTAGCCCTGGTTTATAAGGCCGCTCTTGGCCTGGGGCAAGCCCCGGACGAAGCCCGTGCCATTGCCTTTGTCACCCTGATTATCTCCAACCTGTGCCTCATCCTGACCAACCGGAGCTGGTCACGAAGCATCTTTGCGTCGTTCAAGTCACCCAACCCTGCGCTTGCCTGGGTTTTAGGCGGAGCGCTCATTTTTCTGGGACTTGTGATCTTTGTGCCTTTCCTGCAAGGAATTTTCCACTTCGCCCCCATGCACGCCATAGATTTCTGCCTGGCTCTCATTGCCGGAATCGTGAGCATCACCTGGTTTGAAATCCTTAAAATCTTCATGCACAAGGAGCATATTGATCTGCTGGAGGACAAAACATAGAAGGGGGAAAGAACTTAGCTTATCTTCATAAATTATTTTACTTGACATTCTACGGTTTAGTAGCTATACTGTAGCCATGGAACTCGATAAGAAAATAGTCAGAGAGATGATAATTGATTTTCTCAGGCTGATGAACAAATTCAATAAACTGTCGAAGCAGACATTCGACTTCGGAACCGGAGATGTATTATATCCGACCGAAATGCATGTTATTGATGAGATCGGAAAGAAAAGTGGTGTAACCGTGACCGGGTTGTGCAAACTTTTTGGAGTGACCAAGGGAGCGGTTTCGCAGATTGTAGGAAAATTATCCAGAAAAGGATACGTTACTAAAGTGAGAAATGAAAACTATGGAAAGGAAATAATATTATCGCTTACTCCAAAGGGTAAGAAAGCATTTGATGCTCATATTAAATTACATGATGCAATTGATGAAGATTTTGCAAGAACGTTAGGGGATATACATCCTAAGCAGGTACATCAATTTACAGATATATTGAAAAGAATTGAGAACCATGTGGATGTATATATAAGTCTAAAGGAATAAATTTTTTTATCATTACAGTATAGCACCTAAACCGTTGTGATAAATAATAAATAAGGAGAATAAAGAGATGAAAACAGAATTTAGAATCGGAACGCAGTTGTTTCATAAAGAGCCCAACATGAATTACACATTAAATCGCATCTATGCGATTAATGGCGGTGATCTCGATGAAATACGGGCGGTATCTAAAAAGATTCAAACCATTGAGGACTGGATACAAGAATTCATGCATCTGGCAAAAAAAGCTCTGTCAGAAAACAGAATGCTTCAGGCGGCGGCATATTTTCGAGCAGTAAATTTTTATCTCACCAAACAACATCCGGAAAAACTTACTACATATGAAAAATATGCTACAATGATGCGCGATCTCAATAAAGATTATTTCACCAAAGGTATTATCAAAGAAAAACTTGTCCCTTTTGCGGGCGGTTATCTACCGGTATGGCATATTGAACCTGCGAATAAAAATGCCGTTAAAAATGTGGTGGTGATGCATCTCGGATTTGATTCCATCAAAGAAGAATTGATTCCCATAATAAATTTTTTCCGTGACGCTGATCTTGAACTCTATCTTTTTGAAGGACCGGGTCAGGGTGAAGCGTTATATAAATATAATCTGCCGATGATGCATGAATATGAAAAACCGGTCAAAGCAGTCTTGGACCACTTTAAGTTAAGCGATGTGACGCTTATCGGTCTGTCTCTCGGCGGTTATCTTGCTCCCAGGGCGGCTATTTATGAAAACAGAGTCAGCCGGGTCATTATCTGGGGAGTCCTGTATGATTTTTTTGATACTGTCCTGTCGCGCAGAGGAAAATTTTTTGAATATTTTCTTAAGACA
>JAGFXG010000019.1 GCA_017860985.1 Deltaproteobacteria bacterium | reverse complement strand
CGTATTTGAATCCGTCCAGAAGCGGCGTAAATCCGAACTGGAATTTTTCCTGCCCTGTGGCGGTTATCGTCGCCATCGTCCGGCCGTGAAAGGAATCTTTCATGGTAATGAGTTCAAATTTATCATCACCCAGATTTTCATGGGCGTATTTCCTGGCCAGTTTTATGGCCGCTTCGTTTGCTTCGGCACCGCTGTTACAGAAGAAGACCTTGTCGGCAAATGAATGCTTCGTAAGCAGCCTGGCCACCTCTCCCTGCGGCCGGGTATAATACAGGTTGGAAACATGCATCAGATTCTTCGCCTGTTTTTTGATTGCTTTCACCACATTCGGATGGGAATGTCCCAGGTTGCACACGGCGATGCCCGCCACAAAATCGAGATATTCTTTACCATTGGCGTCCCACAGCCTTGCACCTTCACCTTTCACAAGCGCAATCGGGACCCGCCTGTAGGTATTCATGATATTTTTATCGGCCAGAGCCATGATTTTCTTTTCTTTCATTGCAAATCCTTCTTTTCGTTTATAAAACGATTTCCGTACCGATGCCTTGATCTGTAAACACTTCCAGCAGGATCGCGTGCTTCAGCCTCCCGTCAACAATGTGCGCCTTTTTCACACCGCCGCGCAGGGCCTTGAGACAGCACTTGACCTTGGGAAACATGCCGCCTTCCACCGTTCCGTTGTCGATCAGATTCTGCGCGTCCTGCTTCGTCATGGTGTTGATCAGGTTTTTGCCGGCATCGAGCACTCCGGCAACATCCGTCAGAAGCAGCAGCTTTTCCGCCTTCAGGGCGGCGGCCACTTCTCCCGCAACGATGTCGGCATTGATATTATAGGTTTCACCCTGATCACCCATGCCTGTCGGCGCGATGACAGGAATAAAATTATTCTGCACCAGGGACACGATCAGTTCGGTGTTGACCGCCTTGACTTTACCGACCAGGCCGATATCGATAATTTCCGATGGCGTGTTCTTCGCTTTTTCATCAGTTAAATAATATTTTTCCGCCTCAATCAAATTACCGTCTTTCCCGCTCAACCCCACAGCTTTACCGCCATGCCGGTTGATCAGACCGACAATTTCCTTGTTGACCATGCCGACAAGCACCATTTCCACAATATTCATGGTTTCCTCGTCGGTTACCCTCATCCCCTGAACAAACCTGGACTCCTTGCCTAGCTTTTTCAGCAGGCTGCCGATCTGCGGACCGCCGCCGTGCACAACGACGGGATGCATCCCGATATATTTCATCATGACGACATCCCGGGCGAATTTGTCTTTCAAATCCTCATCAATCATTGCGTGTCCGCCGTATTTGATGACGATGGTTTTATTGTAGAACCGCCGGATATAGGGCAGTGCTTCCAGCAATATATCCGCCCGCTCCATTGAGCTTTGAATATGTTCCATTTTGGTCCCCGCCTTACAGGATATACCTGCTTAAGTCTTCATCTTCGACAATATTGTCTAGTTTTTCTTCCACATATTTCGCGTCGATGACAATTTCCTTCTCTTTCAAGTCCGGCGCGTCAAAGGAGATATCCTCAAGAAGCGTCTCCATGATGGTGTACAGCCTGCGGGCGCCGATGTTTTCCGTTCGCTCGTTGACAACCGTGGCCACCTCGGCAATCTGCGCCACCGCATCCGATGTAAACGAGAGCTTGATGTCTTCCGTCGCCATCATTTCCGTATATTGCTTGACCAGTGCGTTATTCGGCTCGGTCAGAATCCTTACGAAGTCCTCTTTACCCAGCGAATCGAGCTCCACGCGGATCGGGAAACGGCCCTGCAGTTCCGGGATCAGGTCAGACGGCTTGGTGCCGGAAAACGCACCCGCGGCAATAAACAGGATATGGTCGGTCTTCACCATGCCGTAACGGGTGTTGACATTTGATCCTTCGACAATCGGCAGCAGGTCGCGCTGCACGCCCTCGCGGGAGACGTCCGGACCATGCTGCGAATCGCCGCCGACAATCTTGTCGATCTCATCCAGAAAAATGATGCCCGACTGCTCCACGCGATCCAGCGCGGTCCGGGTCACTTTGTCCATGTCAATCAGTTTCTGTGCTTCTTCGGCAGCCAAGATTTCAAGGGCCTCAGGCACTTTTACGTTTCTCTTTTTCTTTTTCTGCGGCATCATGTTGCCCAGCATATCTTTGAGATTCAGCCCCATGTCCTCCATGCCCGCGGCGGAAAAAATTTCGATCATGGGACCGCTTCTCGCTTCAGCAACCTCCAATTCGACCATTCGATCATCGAGTTTTCCGTCGCGAAGCAGTTTGCGCAGCTTTTCCCTCGTTGCATCCTGCTTCCTTGTCTGATCCTCGGTCAGCGGCAGATCCGTTTGTTCCCGATCGGAATCCGTCAGCATATCACCCACATTTCTTTCCACTGGGCGCGGCGGCAGTAGAAGGTCAAGGATACGCTCCTCCGCGATCTCCGCGGCTTTCGCCTGGACACTTTCCTGTTCCTCGGCCTTGAGCATGTTGATCGACAGCTCGACCAGATCACGCACCATTGACTCCACATCACGGCCCACATAACCGACCTCCGTGAATTTCGATGCCTCCACCTTCAGAAAAGGCGAGTTATCCAGCTTGGCCAGCCGGCGGGCGATTTCCGTTTTGCCGACGCCCGTGGGGCCGATCATGATAATGTTTTTGGGCGATATTTCATCCGCCAGATCATCGGGCACATTCTGCCGTCGCCAACGGTTACGAAGGGCAATGGCAACAGCTCTTTTGGCATCGGCCTGCCCGATGATATGCCTGTCTAATTTTTCCACTATTTCGCGGGGTGTTAACCCAGAATTGTTCATCTTCAAAACAGCTCCTTACTTTTTACTCTTTTTGATATCCTGCGACTTCTCTTCACTGAGATCAATCTCTTCAAGCGTAATATGGTCATTCGTGTATATACAAATTTCCGAGGCGATCCTCATCGATTCCCGGGCGATTTCCGTCGCCGACAGACTGCTGTGTTTCACCAGTGCGCGAGCCGCCGCCTGGGCAAAGGCGCCGCCGGATCCAATGGCCATGACATCATCATCGGATTCGATGACATCGCCGTTCCCGGAAATAATCAGCGAATAATCGCGGCTGACCGCAATCATCAGAGCTTCCAGGTGCCTGAGCACCCGGTCGGTGCGCCAGTCCTTTGTGAGCTCGACTGCTGCTCGCAGCAGGTTGCCGTTGTACTGCTCCAGTTTCTGATCAAAGCGGTCAAATAGCGTGAAAGCGTCGGCGGTCGCTCCTGCGAACCCGACAATCACTTCGTTGTTATATAGTCTGCGCACTTTACGTGCACCGTGCTTCAGGATGGTCGTATCCAGTGTAACCTGACCGTCGCCGGCCACGGTAATTTTGCCGTCTTTCTTGACTGCGAGTATGGTGGTGCCTCTGATGTGCATTTTTTCTCCTTTTAAAATACTGGATCCCGTGTCGCGCTTCGCTTGCACGGGATAAATTCGACTAAGGCTTTTTCCGACGTCTTGAGCCTTGGAAAAAACCAAGTCTCATTTACTTTTAGCCCGCGGGTGGGCCTGATCGTAAACTTCCATCAGACGGTTGATATTCACCGCCGTGTATTTCTGC
Source organism: Deltaproteobacteria bacterium (assembly GCA_017860985.1). GTDB lineage: Bacteria > Desulfobacterota > Syntrophia > Syntrophales > Smithellaceae > UBA8904. The sequence goes on along the minus strand of JAGFXG010000019.1, from coordinate 7,195 downwards.
GTTGTGGAAAGACTTTCATGCCCCAGCATCTCCTGGATCGAACGCAAATTCGCTCCGGCGGACAGCAAATGCGTTGCGAAACTGTGCCGCAGTGCGTGTGGGCTGATCTTGCGTCCTATTCCGCTTTTGACGGTGGCTTCGTCCACAATCCGGGCAATGCTTCGCGTCGTTATTCTTTTTCCGCGTGTGTTTAAAAAAAGCGCCCCTTTCAGCATGTCTCCGGATTTTTCTTTCCTTAAACTCTGAGATGCTGCCAGGTATCTCCGGATTGCCTCCAGTGCCGGCGCTCCCACCGGAACAATTCTTTCCTTTTTTCCCTTGCCGCGCAGCTTTACCAGCGCGGAAGAAAAATCGACATCTGCCGTATCGAGACCTGCCAGCTCAGACAGTCTCAGCCCTGAAGAATAGAACAACTCCAGCATCGCGAGATTTCTCAAGCCGGATAAGGAGCCATTTTCTTTGTAAGCATCCAGAAGGTCAAATGTTTCATCCACCGATAAAAAAGTCGGCATGTATTTTTCCGCTTTTGGCGTCTGGACCTCCTGCGCCGGATTGTTCTTAATGAGTCCATCCCGCAGAAGGTATTTATAAAACGCCCGCAGCGATGACACCTTGCGGTTGATGGATACTTTTTTCAGCTTCCGGTTGTATAGAAAAGCCATATATGCCCGGACATTTTCCATCTTCGCATCCAGGATGGATTTGTGCGGTGAAGTGTTCTTCTGACTTTCCAGAAACGTCTTGAACTCTTCAATGTCCGTCAAATAAGCCTTTCGGGTATGTTCCGATACGTTGCGCTGCACCTCCAGAAATGTCCGAAAATCCGTGAGCAGGTCATTCATTGATTCACATTTTATACTTTCCGAAATCTTCGGCGGACAAATTTTCCAGGAATTCTTTTATTTTATCTTCCTTAAACTTATCAATGTCGGTAAGCTTCATCCCGACATCAATGTTGCGGGATTTTTCCAGTACTGATTCTTCTACAAAGATCGATGCCTGAGCCCTGAGGGCCAGCGCGATCGCGTCGCTTGGACGTGCGTCTATCGCGTAGGTCTGCCCGTCCCTGGTTAAATAAATGCTGGCAAAATATGTGTTGTTGCGGATATCCACAATTTCAATCCGGTTGACAGTGGCGTTGAGAGCCCTGATGCTTTCATACAGCAGGTCATGGGTCATCGGTCTCGAAAAAACAACATGTTCGAGTTCCGTGGCTATGGCGCTGGCTTCGAATAAACCGATCCAGATCGGAATGGCCTTGCTCTCCTGCATGTCTTTCAAGATAACAATGGGTGTGTTGGTGATCGGATCAATTGTCAACCCGGATACCTTCATTTCCAGCAGCATCCTAAAACCTCCTTAATTCCATTTCCGTGTCATACGATATCTTTGCCGGCCCATATGCGCTTCAGACAAAGTTGTCGGCTTTTTACAACGCATGGATCGCGGATTTCAACGGCTGCTCCCGGTTTCCGCATCATGCTTGAACTGGAAATGTAATCAGTTCTTAATCATTTTCCCCCGCAGTGAATGCAGGTACCCGCGGGAAATTTCCACAGACACTTTCCTGCCGATCAACCCGGCATCTCCTTTAAAATTCACGATTCTCCAGGAACGTGCCCGCCCCATCAGATCCTGCTCGGAGTTCCTGCTGCGCCCCTCCACGAGCACTTCCTGAACACTTCCTTCCAGCGCTGTGTTCTTTTCCTGCGTGTGTCTGTCCTGAAGGGCCTGCAGTGCTTTAAGCCTCTGTGTTTTTTCCGCTTCCGGCACCCGTCCGGGCAATTCCCCGGCAGCCGTCCCCCTGCGTTCAGAATACTTGAACGAAAATACTGAATCAAACCTGATTTTTTCCATCATGTCAATGGTTTCTTGATAATCTTTTTCGGTCTCCCCGGGAAACCCGACAATCATGTCTGACGTGATGCTGATTTTCGGACAGGCTTTCCGAAGCCGGTCGATTTTCTGAAAATATTCTGAAGCGGAATACCCGCGGTTCATCAGCTTTAAAATACGGCTGGAACCCGACTGCACCGGCAGATGAATGTGTTCACACAACTTGGAAACCCGGGCAAAACATTCGATCAGTTCATCGGACAAATCTTTCGGATGTGATGTGGTGAACCGGATCCTTTCGATGTCTTCAATTTCATTAATCATCTTAATCAGGGCAACAAAATCACATTTGTGTTGTAAATTTTTACCGTATGAATTCACATTCTGCCCGAGAAGCGTCACTTCCTTGATGCCGTAAACGGCAAGTTTTTTTATCTCCGTGATGATATCCTCTGGTGTTCTGCTCATTTCCGGCCCCCGCAGATACGGTACGACACAGTAGGCGCAATAATTGTCGCATCCCTGCATGATGGAAACAAAAGAACTTACCGAACCTTGTGGCGGTGGCGCAAACACGCCGAGAGAGTGGATTCTTGAAGAAAAGCCGATTTGCGTTATCTTCTTTCGATCCTTCTGAACTGCCTTGATCATCTCCGGAAGCCGGTGGATATTGTGCGTTCCGAAAACCAGGTCAACGCCTTTAACCCGGCTATAGACTTTCCTCCCCAGATGCTGTGCCAGGCACCCTGCAAATCCGACAATCAGATCACTATTTTTTTCTTTCAACTTCATCAAGCGTCCAAGCTCACTGAAAGCCTTCTGCTCCGCTTTTTCCCGGATGGAACATGTATTGATCAGTATCAGGTCCGCCTTTGCGGAATCGTTTGTCTGTTGATAACCGATATCTTTCAGTAAAACGGCCATTTGCTCCGAGTCGTGGACATTCATCTGGCAGCCGAAAGTCTCAATATACAAATATCTGTGTTCCATGTTCATCCGATCGATTAATCTTGCGAGAGCATTAGTATTTCAGTGCGGGTTCGTCAATCGATATTTAAAAATATTACTCAGGAGCCCGAATTCTTCGACCGTCAGGGTTTCTCCCCTCCTTTTTCCGTCGATTGCGGCTTCATGCAGAGCTGAATTTATATCACTGTCAGACATTGTTTCCAGAAATTTGGCGTTTTTCAAATTGTTGATCAGCATTTTGCGGCGCTGGGCAAATGAGGCTTTCACCAGACGGTTGAAAAACGTTTCGTCCGTCAACTCTATCAGAGGTTTTTCCCGGAATTCACCGGTAATGATGGAAGATGCCACTTTCGGTACGGGATAAAAACAGGTTGCCGACACATCGAAAAGACGCTCGACGTCGGCATACATTTGAAGCAAAACCGAAGGAACACCGTAACTTTTATGCCCGGGGTCTGAAACCAAACGCTCAACAACTTCTTTTTGCAGCATTAAAGTGAAGTTGTTAATCACTGCCCGATATGACAATAAATGAAATATAACAGGGCTGGAAATATTGTACGGAACATTACCAATTACCTTAATCTTTGATTTATACTGATCTGATTTATAAGCGAAATCAAATTTTAATATATCACCGGAATAAATTTCCACATTGGCGCATCCGGCAAATTGATCCTGAAGGATTTCCACAAGCCGGGGATCAATTTCCACGGCAATCACATGCCCGGCAACATGTGCGATGTCTTGTGTCAGGACACCGATCCCCGCGCCGATTTCAACGACTATATCCCCGGGTAAAATTCGACCGGCGCCGGCAATCTTATGGATGGTATTGACATCCATAAGAAACGACTGACTCAGTTTTCTGCTGGGTCGAATGTTGTAGCGGTGAAGAATTTCTCCGGGTGTGGTCATATATTTTTTTTAAGCGCCTCAACCGGCATCCGCCGGTCTTCGCCCTACCCCCGCTTCTCTCCGGCCGCGGATATGGGGACAAGAGGCCAGCGCGAAACGGCATTCAGATCAAGGGAGTCCGAGCGTCCGTTTTTCAGCATTATTTCGCCCAGGGCCCCAATCATGGCCGCGTTGTCCGTACATAAAATCATTGGAGGAATGAATAATTCCAGATTCTTCTCTGCTGCGGCCGTTGCAAATCTTTCCCTGAGCCGGCTGTTGGCGGCAACGCCGCCGCAAACGACAACCTGTGCAACATGATGATTGACTGCCGCCTTGAGTGTTTTATCGACCAGGACATCGACGATGGCTTCCTGATAACTGGCAACAACATCGGCCAGTTCCGCTTCTGTGAAATGACCGCCCAGTTTCTTCACCATCGTCAGGAGAGATGTTTTCAGGCCGCTGAAGCTGAAATCGGGAGAGTCTTTCATAGCCCGCGGAAAGTCAAAGGCGCCGGGATTGCCCTTTTTTGCCATCCGGTCAATCACCACCCCACCCGGATAACCCAGATTGAGAAGCTTGGCCGCCTTATCAAACGCCTCCCCTGCCGCATCATCACGCGTCTGGCCAAGAAGCTGAAACTCATGGTAGTTTTTAACCAGATAAACATTGGTGTGACCTCCGGAAACAACCAGGGCAACAAAGGGAAAGCCCGGCTTTTTTTCGGCAAGAAATGAAGCCATAATGTGGCCTTCCAGATGGTTCACACCGACAAGGGGAATGCTCAGTCCATAGGCCAGCGCCTTGGCCGTGGATAAACCCACGAGCAGTGATCCGATTAATCCAGGGCCACGCGTTACGGCAATTCCTTCAATGCTGCTTAATATAAGCCCGGCATCCGCCATCGCCTGCGTGATCACTGCTGAAATGGCTTCGATGTGTTTTCGTGAGGCGATTTCGGGCACCACGCCTCCGTATGCACTGTGGTCCTTGATCTGCGAAGCAATGACATTGGACAGCAGATTCCCATTGTTCACAACTGCCGCGGCCGTTTCATCACAGGATGATTCAATTCCTAAAACAAACAAATTCTGAATTCCTCTTTACAATTTTCTTTACAAACAGTTTAAAAGGCTTATATAAAAGCTCCCGGTATTTGTAAACAAACTTTTATTCACATTAGCAGATCGGATTGGTCCCATGGAAATTAAAACGGACTTTTTAATTATCGGCAGCGGGATTGCGGGCTTGAGCCTGGCCATCAAGGTAGCACAGCTCGGATCTGTGGCCATTGTTACAAAAAAGGAAAAATCGGAATCCAATACCAATTACGCCCAGGGCGGTATCGCCGCCGTAACGGACAAAACGGACAGCTTTGAAGAACACATCAGTGACACGCTGGATTGCGGGGCCGGTCTATGCAATAAAGAGGTTGTTGAATTTGTGGTCCGGGAAGCTCCTCCAAGAATCCAGGAATTAATCGATTGGGGTGTCAATTTCACAAAATCGGAAGAGCCGCCTCATCTTTATGATCTGGGACAGGAAGGAGGCCACCATCGGAGACGCGTCCTGCACGCCAAGGACCTGACCGGGCGGGAAATTGAACGTGCGCTGCACGAGAGGGTCGCCGCATTACCTGATGTTAAAATCTGCGAAAATCATATCGGAATCGACCTGATCATTCAGAAAGACAGCCAGGGGAACATTATCAATTGTCTTGGTGCCTATGTTCTTGATATTGATCAGGACAGGATTCACACCTATCGCGCCAAATACACCATTTTGTGCACGGGCGGTGCGGGCAAGGTGTATCTGATCACCACCAATCCCGACATTGCCACGGGTGACGGCATCGCCATGGCCTACCGGGCCGGAGCTAAAATTGCCAACATGGAGTTCATCCAGTTTCATCCCACCTGCCTGTTTCATCCGGAAGCAAAGGCGTTTCTGATCAGCGAAGCCGTCCGCGGAGAAGGCGGCATACTCAAATTGAAAAATGGCGAAACGTTCATGGAAAAATACCATCCGATGAAAAGCCTCGCGCCACGTGATGTCGTGGCCAAAGCCATCGACAACGAAATCAAGCAGTCCGGCGATGAATATGTCCTTCTGGACATTACACATCACACCCGTGAATTTCTACTGGACCGTTTCCCGAATATTTATAACAAATGCCTGGAATACGGCATTGACATGGCCGTGCAGCCGATTCCCATCGCGCCTGCCGCGCATTACATCTGCGGAGGCGTCTCGGTGGATCATTACGGCAAAACATCCATTGACAATTTGTTTGCCTGCGGAGAGGTTTCCTGTACCGGCCTGCATGGGGCCAACCGTCTGGCCAGTAATTCTCTGCTGGAAGCGCTGGTCTATTCCCACCGGGTTTATACAAAAATCGCCAAATCGTTCCGGCAGACTGAAATCAGCACCGTGGCCATCCGTCCCTGGGATCCCGGTGATTCATCCGAAAGCAATGACAGCATTGTCGTCACCAATAACTGGGATGAAATCCGCAGGTGCATGTGGAATTACGTGGGGATCGTCCGCTCGGACAAACGTCTGGAACGGGCCGAGCGCAGAATAGACATGATACAGAGAGAAATCCACGAATATTACTGGAATTACAAAGTCACCAAAGACCTGATCGAACTACGGAACATTACAACGGTGGGCAAACTGATCGTTCAGAGCGCCCGCGCACGAAAAGAAAGCCGCGGCCTTCATTACACAATGGATTATCCGGATACGCTGGATTCGTTTCTGAAAGACACGATTCTCGTGAAACAGTAACTCAGGAAAAAGAAACCGGCAGCATCATGACAAGCCGGCCGTTGAAGAAAAATCATCCTCTTCTTTATTTTCCAAAAACACGGTTATAAATAAAATCCAGGTTCTTCAGAAAATTGTTGACGTTGAAAATGTCGTCAAGGTCATTTTCATTCAGATATTTTTTTACAATTTCATCCTCGGCCAGGAGCGATTTGAACTCAATGCCTTCCTGCCACGATTTCATCGCGTTCTTCTGTACGATGGCGTAGGCGTCTTCGCGTGTCGTGCCTTTTTCGATCAGAGAGAGCAAAACCATTTGAGAGAAAATGACGCCATGCGTCATGTGGAGATTGGCCAGCATTCGTTTCGGGTAAACCACCAGCTTGTCGATCAGACCGGTAAAACGCGCCAGCATGAAATCCAGAACAATTGTGGCATCGGGCCCGATCACTCTTTCCACCGAGGAATGGCTGATATCGCGTTCATGCCACAGGGCAACATCTTCGAGAGCTGCAACAGCGTAGGATCGTACCAGACGAGCCAGGCCGGAAATGTTTTCCGAAAGCACGGGATTGCGCTTGTGCGGCATGGCCGATGACCCCTTCTGCCCCGCAGAAAAAAATTCCTCAACCTCCCGGACTTCGGTTCTTTGCAGCAGGCGGATCTCCTGAGCGAATTTATCCAGCGACGACGCGATAATCGCCAGGGTACTAAAGAACTC
>JAGFXG010000195.1 GCA_017860985.1 Deltaproteobacteria bacterium | reverse complement strand
CTGAGCTACAGGCGCACTATTAATCCTGCACCAAAAAAGAAGTAGCCTAATATCCCCTCTTCCAGTTTTTGTCAAGTTCTAATGATGTCAGCTTCTATATTACCTGACATATCCTGCAATACCGTCAAAACGATACCCTTTTCTGACACCGGTTGAAGCCCGGGAGTCGGTTGAATAATAGTGCCTGCCTGTTGACGGATTGACCCAGCGATACAATTCCCGGGTGCCTTTCATTCGGGAGGTGGCAATATTGCCAATCGAGCTTTCAAAGTAATAACCGTCAAGCCTTTTCCCGCCGCCCGAACGGTCATAGTGGTAGTAATGGTCTTTCAGCACGGGATTATACCAGCGGTAAAAACTTGCCGTCCCGGGGGTTCCCGGAGAAAAAAGTCGAAAGGCTATCCCCTCTTTCACATAGCCGTTTTTTATCAGGGTTGCCACTTCAACATGGTTGTTTAAGGTGAGGACGTAGTCAAGATCTTTCGAATATAAATAGACATCCATGCTTTTTTGTGTCGCATCGGGAAGCACATCGATGAATATGGTTGCTTTTTCTTCTCCGGAATTAGATTTAAAGACAATTTGATCACCATAGGAGCCCGGCGCAACATTAGCTGTATTCAGTTGAACATTTACGTAATCGGTTTCGCTTAAGGTTTTACCTGAATTGGGATAAACGGTGATCCAACCTCTTGGACCCTGCATGATTTCTTTCCCGAATACCTTAACACCCTCCAATTCCAGGCCGCCTTCCCTGCTGACGATGGTCATAGAATGAGGTCCGTTTCGCAAACCTTCCGCAATCACCAATTCTTTCTTTTCCCCATGACCGGACGACATATCCGGAAGTTTCAGCAGAATATCATCCAGATAGATCGAACAGCCACCGCTTTCCGTATGGGATTTCATGAAAACACTGCATCCGGTTCCATGAAACCGGAATTTGATAGCACTGGCCATTTGCTTGCTTACGGGATATCCGTTATTTTCGGTCCATTCTCCTATCAATTCCATTGAATCCTTTAAATGTTCGGGAGTGAAATACTGACCTTTCTCCTGAAGTCCTTCATTATGAAAAGAGAAGAATCTGCCATTCTGCAATTCCTTCAGATATGAAACGGCTACGGCTTTTGGCAGTTCAACGGACCATCGCAAAATCTCCTTGCCTTTATTGGTCAGTTCAATTTTTTTTGATATGATTTTCCCGGGTAAATGCATTCCAAAATCCAGACGCTGCGGGTTTAAGCTGATGAACGGATTATCCTGCAGCATCTGAATTCCAAAGTTTACAAAGACCGTTCTCTTTCCGCCGGTTGATGACAGTCGAATTGAGTTTCGAAATGTGCCTGATTTGACGTCTTTCTGGCAGATGAGTTCCTGGCCAGCACTTTCCATTTTCATTACAGCCCGGTAATTTGAAATTTGAGCCCTGGCGGTAAAAAGACTCCCGATATTCTCTGCAATCGATAATTCCACATGAAGGTTGTCTCCGGTATCGGATGTTACTCCATTGATTACCCGCTCACCGGCGCTTTCCCAGTCATCCGGACAGGACACGGACCAATCCAGCGTTCCGGCAGCAACATTGTTCAAATGAAATTCTCCAAAAGCGGTTTCCCCGGGTTTAACAGACCCCAGATCAAGCTCCCGGGGGGTGATCCTGAAGACAGGACGCAGTTCTTCGTTGGTCTTTTCAGACAGTATGAGCTTACCGGTCTTGTAATCTGAACCGTTCATCGCAAAAGCATGACAAGAACAGATGCCCGCAAACACCAATGTTGCTAAAAGAAATGTAATTTTATTAAGCATGGCCCCCTCAGATAATTGATTAAGTTTTACTAGCTCAAAGATAAATTTTTAGCAATATTTTTAAAATACTTGACAGAGCAGACGCAGAAGATGTACCGTTTGTGCCAATTTTTAAAACCCGTTATTTACGGGAGCTGAAATAGACACCTTTCGAATTATTACCCGATGATTCATGATGATTTAAAATACTGGATGGCCCTGAAATCCATCGATGGAATCGGCAATGCCTCTTTTGGACCGCTTCTGAAGCATTTCCGTTCTCCAGCCAATGTATTTTCGGCGGCGGTTGACGACTTTTCGGGAATAGCCGGAATCAGCAAAAACAGCGCGATGGCCATTTTAGCATTTAAAAATTGGGATCAAATACGCAGACAGATGGATTTGCTTGATAAAATGGGGGCTGACATTATCACCTGGCTTGATGAACGCTACCCCGCTAACCTTCTGAACATTTATGACCGACCTGCTTTTTTGTTTGTTTTAGGTCATTTGCCCAAAGACATGATTCCTGTCGCAATTGTCGGCTCAAGAAATGCCACTGCTTACGGCAGATATACAACGGACAGGCTAAGCAGGGAACTGGCATTGAGAGGGATCACCATTATCAGCGGCATGGCGCGTGGCATTGATTCCTGTGCCCATCGCGGCGCGCTTGCCGCCCGGGGAAAGACAATAGCCGTTCTGGGCAGCGGTCTGGATGTGATATATCCTCTGGAAAACAAAAAATTATTTGATGCCATTTCTCAAAACGGTGCGGTCATTTCGGAATATCCGCCGGGCACGCAGCCAGTCCCTTATCATTTCCCTGCACGCAACCGGATTATCAGCGGCATATCCTATGGCGTGGTGGTAATTGAAGCGGGACAGAAAAGCGGGTCCCTGATCACGGCTTCACTGGCAATGGAACAGGGGCGCGACGTTTTCGCGATTCCGGGAGCCATCGATTCTGCGCATTTCCGCGGCACCAACAGCCTGATCAAACAGGGAGCGAAACTCATTGATTCAATCGATGATATTCTGGAAGATGTTCTTCCTCAGATGGGAAGGCCGTCCATCCAACCCGTGCAAAGACAGCAGGAGATTTTTCCCCACACATTCTTAGAAAAAGACATGAGAAAAGACAATGAACTTCTCGCTCCCCCGTTCAAGGAAATTTTGAAAACTCTGTCTCAAAAAGAAATCCATGCCGATGATATTATCACCATTACGGGCCTGCCTGCCGCTGAAGTGTCTAGCATGCTGATCACATTGGAATTAAAGGGAATTATTGAACAACATCCGGGATAATATTTTTCGCTGAAAAAATAAGTTCTTTACAAAATGAATTCTTCCGTCTATAGGGGCGGCGAATTATAAAGGAGCGGATATTTCAAATTCATTGATTGTTGTGGAATCTCCCACAAAAGAGAAAAACATAAAAAAATTTCTCGGCAAGGATTTCAATGTTGTTGCCTCCATGGGGCATATCAAAGACCTGCCGAAAAAAACGCTGGGCATTGATCTTGAAAAAAATTTTGAGCCCACCTATCATGTTATTGACAGCAAAAAGAAAACGATCGATGAATTGAAAAAAGCGGCAAAGACCGCTGAAAATATCTATCTGGCACCCGACCCTGACCGTGAGGGAGAAGCAATTGCCTGGCATATTGCAGATGTAATTGGCGCGAAAAAAAATAAGAATATCTATCGGGTTCTCTTTAATGATTTAACAAAGAACACCGTTCTGGAAGCCATCAGCCATCCGCTTCAACTGGATTTTGATAAGTATGAGGCCCAGCAGACTCGTCGTATTCTGGATCGGCTGGTCGGTTATCAGATCAGTCCCGTCTTGTGGGATAAAGTCAAAAGAGGCCTGAGCGCGGGCCGTGTGCAATCCGTTGCCGTGCGGATCATTTGTGAAAGAGAAGACGAAATCAGCAAGTTTGTGCCGGAAGAATACTGGAATCTGAATGCGCAGTTTGAAGGCAGTCAGCCACCCCCTTTTGAAGCGAAACTTATCAAAATCGACGGCAAAAAAGCAAAGGTCACAAACGGTGAACAATCTGCAAAGCTGGCTGCTGAAATTAAAAAAGCATCGTTTATTGTAGAAAAACTGGAGAAAAAAGAACTTAAACGTTCTGCCCTTCCGCCCTTCACTACCAGCAAACTGCAGCAGGAAGCCTCCCGCTGGCTGAGATTTTCGGCAAAGAAAACCATGAGCGTCGCCCAGAAACTTTATGAAGGAATCGAACTGGGAAAAGAGGGCTCTGTCGGCCTCAT
>JAGFXG010000194.1 GCA_017860985.1 Deltaproteobacteria bacterium | reverse complement strand
GGAAATCGGACGTTTCGGGTTTGGGCAGGAAATGCCTGCCGACCCGGAGGAAAGAAAATCGCTCCTTAAAAGCAAACTTATCAAGCCCAATTCGCTCAGGCTGTTTTATATTGGCGCGGCTTTGCAAGACGGCATGACGGTGGATGATGTTTATGACATCACCAAAATCGATCCCTGGTTTTTGCATCAGATTAAAGATATTCTGGACGCGGAAGAGGAACTGAAACGTTCTGAACCATCGACGGAACTACTGCGTGCCGCTAAAGAAATGGGGTTTTCCGACAGATCTCTGGGTGCTCTCTGGAATAAAACGGAACAGGAGATTCGTGATTGGCGAGGGAAAGAAAAAATTCTGCCGGTTTATAAGCTGGTCGATACCTGCGCGGCGGAATTTGAAGCCTACACTCCTTATTATTATTCCACCTACGAAACGGAAAACGAATCCAGGCCTTCGTCCAAAAAGAAAGTGGCCATTATCGGTGGCGGACCCAACCGTATCGGCCAGGGGATTGAATTTGATTATTGCTGTGTTCATGCTTCTTTTGCCCTGCGCGAGGAAGGCATCGAGAGCATCATGATCAACTCAAATCCCGAAACGGTCAGCACAGACTACGATACATCGGATAAATTATTTTTCGAGCCGGTGACCCTCGAAGACGTTTTGCATATAATACAAACAGAAAAACCCGACGGTGTGATCGTCCAGTTCGGCGGCCAGACGCCGCTCAATCTGGCGCGTGGTCTGGAAGCGGCCGGTGTGCCTATTATCGGAACCTCGCCTGCAGCCATTGACCGGGCGGAAAACCGTGACCTGTTTCAGGAAATCGTTCATAAATTAAATCTCAATCAGCCTGATAATGATACGGCCATGGATGTTGAACAGGCGCTGGTTGCCGCCAAGCGCATCGGCTATCCGGTGCTCGTGCGCCCCTCCTACGTGCTGGGCGGACGTTCGATGGAAATCGTCTATGATCAGGAAACGTTGAAGACGTTCATGGCCAAGGCGCTTCTTGTTTCTCCCGGTCACCCGGTTTTAATCGATAAATTTCTGGAAGACGCGGTGGAAGTGGACGTGGATGCGATCAGTGACGGCAAAACAACCGTTGTGGCGGGGATCATGGAGCATATTGAAGAAGCGGGAATTCATTCCGGCGACAGCGCCTGTATCCTGCCTCCGCTCACGCTTTCCCAGTCCATATTGGATTTGATTGAAGAACAGACCAAAATGCTGGCTCGTGAACTTAACGTTATCGGCCTCATGAATATTCAGTATGCCATTAAGGACGGGACGCTGTATGTGCTGGAAGTCAATCCCCGCGCGTCGCGCACCGTGCCGTTTGTCAGCAAGGCCATCGGTGTGCCTCTGGCCAAACTGGCTACAAAAGTGATGCTGGGCAAAAGCTTGCAGGAACTTGGCTTCACAAAAACGATTAAACCTGCGCATGTATCCGTCAAGGAAGCTGTCTTTCCTTTTAACCGTTTTCCGGAAGTGGATATTCTCCTGGGACCGGAAATGAAATCCACCGGCGAGGTGATGGGGATTGACCAATCATTTGGACTTGCCTTTGCCAAGTCACAGATGGCGGCCGGTTTCAAGGTGTCCACATCCGGTTCGGTCTTCATCAGTGTTCACGATGACCATAAAGACCGGATCACGGACGTTGCGCGGACATTTGAAAAACTCGGCTTCAAGATTCTGGCCACTGCCGGCACAGCCAGGCATTTGAGCAGTTACGGCATTGATGCAACGGTCGTCAACAAAGTCAGCGAAGGACGGCCGCATATCCTCGATTATATTAAAAATGGTGACATCCAGATGGTTATCAACACCAGTGTCGGTCGCAAGTCGTCGCGTGATGCCTATCATATCCGGCACGGCGCGCTGACATATAATATTCTTTATACGACCACACTTGCAGGAGCGCGGGCGTTGGGCGAGGCAGTGAAAGCGATGAGCAAGCAAGATTGGGGAGTTTGTCCTTTACAGGAGTACCATAAGAAATGACATTATTTGAAGAATCATTGAGTGAATCTTGCCGTCCCCGTGAGGAGTGTGGCGTGTTTGGCATTTATGGACATGAAGATGCGGCACGCGTGACCTTCTTTGGTCTTTTCGCCCTGCAGCACCGCGGCCAGGAATCTGCAGGTATTGTCGTGTCCGACGGTTGCAATGTCTTCGAACATAAAGGCATGGGGCTTGCCTCAGGAGTGTTTAAGGAATCCATTTTACAGAAGCTTACCGGATCGCTCGCGATCGGCCATGTCCGTTACTCAACAACCGGTTCTTCCACGATATCCAATGCCCAGCCTTTTCTTGTGCATGTCGGAGAGGAATATTACGCCCTCGGGCACAACGGCAACATTGTAAATGCCCAGTCCCTGCGATCTGAACTGGAAAGCCGGGGATCAATTTTTCAGTCCACGATGGACAGCGAAGTTATTATCCATTTAATGGCTCCTCATCTGAAGAGGGGGCTGGAGAAGGCGCTTTCCATTGCACTGCAACAGGTCGAAGGCGCCTACAGTATGGTCATGCTGACACGGGACAAAATTATCGCGGCCCGCGATCCGCGGGGATTCCGGCCTCTTGCTTTAGGAAAACTCAATGGCGGATGGGTGGTGGCGTCTGAAACCTGCGCGTTTGATCTGGTGGGGGCCGAGTACATACGGGATGTTGAACCGGGTGAAATCATTATCATCGATGCGCAAGGTTGCAAGAGTTTGAAACCTTTCCCCATCATGAAGCATTGCCACTGTATTTTTGAACTGATTTACTTTGCGCGTCCGGATAGCCAGATATTCGGCCAGAATGTCTATCTGTGCCGAAAGCGGTTGGGCCGTGAACTGGCGCGTGAATACCGTCCGGATGTTGACCTGGTGATGCCGTTTCCGGATTCCGGAAGCTACGCCGCAATCGGTTATGCGGAAGAAAGCGGCATCCCCTTTGAGATGGGGATGATCCGCAATCATTACATAGGCCGCACCTTCATTCAGCCGACGCAACCGATGCGGGACTTCGCCGTACGCGTGAAACTCAACCCGGTCAAGCCGCTTCTGGAGGGCAAGAAAGTCTTGATTGTTGAGGATTCCATCATCCGCGGCACCACAAGCCGCAACCGCGTGAAACACCTTAAGGGGATCGGCATTAAGGAACTCCACATGGTCATCAGTTGTCCTCCGACCAGGTTTCCCTGTCCTTACGGAATTGATTTTTCCTCCAAAGGCGAGTTGATTGCCACGAAAAAGGAAGACGAAAAAGCCATCGCCGAATTCATCGGTCTGGATTCGTTGCACTACCTGACCGTTGACGGGATGGTCAAAGCCACCGGTATGCCCAAAGAATGTTTCTGCATGGCTTGCTACACCGGTGACTATCCCATCGCGCCTCCCGAAAAAATCGATAAGTTCTGCATGGAATTAAAATAAACATTTAATCCCGCATACGCGTGACGAGCGTTAATTCTCCGAAGCTTGCTGCGAGTTGGTCGATCAGCCTTCTTTAAGTCCACTATGCTGCTTCTATCATTTATCCCGGTTTCTAATTGACTTGACCCCTTGTTGTTTTTGCATTATAAGCCCCGCAGTCTAAATATCAGATATACAGCATCGGGAGGAAAACATGAGAATCATATTATTGGGCGCGCCGGGCGCAGGTAAGGGTACAGTAGCAAAATTGTTGACGGAATTTGACGGATCCGTGCAGATATCTACAGGCGACATTTTACGTTCAGCCGTGAAAGAGGGAACGCCTCTGGGAAAGAAAGCCAAAGAATACATGGACCGGGGAGACCTGGTGCCTGATTCCTTAATCATGGACATCATGGAAGCAAGACTGCAGGAACCGGGTTTCCCGCGGACGATTCCGCAGGCGGAAGAACTTAAGAAACTGCTTGCCAAGCTCAATATTAAAATGGATTTTGTAGCCAATCTGGACGTTCCGCGCGATGTCATTCTGGATCGATTGACGACTCGAAGAACCTGCTGCAATCCTGCCTGCCAGGCCATTTACAACATCAAAAGCAATCCGCCGAAAGAAGACGGAACCTGTACCTTATGTAATCATCAGACCATTCAGCGCGATGACGAAACGGAAGCGGCAATAACCAACCGTTTGGAAACATACAACCAGAAAACTTCTCCGCTCATTGGTTTTTATGAAAAAGAAGGACTGTTGAAAACGTTCCTGTCGCTTAGTTCCAAAGATACGGTTGCAGAAATTAAAAAAGCCCTTAAATCCTGAAACCTCAATAATTAAATGATTGAGTATGAAAAAGAGCTGAATCCCGAACAGTACCGGGTCGTCACAGAAGAAGGCGGGCCGCTTCTTGTTCTCGCGGGAGCGGGAAGCGGTAAAACGCGGACACTGACTTACCGGGTGGCTCATCTTCTGGAAACCGGCGTTCGGCCGGAAAGCATTCTGCTGGCGACATTCA
>JAGFXG010000193.1 GCA_017860985.1 Deltaproteobacteria bacterium | reverse complement strand
TGAAAGACGACCGGCCTTTTCGGGCGCATTTAACACTGGCCCGGATCAAAGATCCGCGCGGTGTATCGGGGCTCGGCGAAGCCCTGGCCAAACACAGTGCATTTGCCGCCGGAGAATTTGTGTGCCGGGAACTGGTCCTGTTTCAGAGCCGCCTGATGCCGCAGGGAGCAGTTTATACAAAGCTGGCGGCCTTTCCGGCGATGGGATAAAGGCGCAGCAACGATTTTACCATCTGGTCATTCCGGACAAAGAAGTGCGATCCGGCTTGTGCCCTTTAGGGTGAATCCAGGAAATATTTGAAAAATAAATTACAAATTAAAGGGTGAAGGAGGTCATCTTATTATGTGTGCAGATATGGACAGATCAAAAGCCGTGGATTTGGCAATCACGCAGATTGAACGGCAGTTCGGCAAGGGATCCATCATGAAACTGGGCAGCCATGATCGCGTGGCGGACGTACCGGCCATTTCCACCGGCTCGCTGAGCCTTGACATTGCGCTGGGGACGTTCGGCGTTCCACGCGGCCGGGTGGTGGAGATTTACGGGCCGGAATCCGGTGGAAAAACAACGCTGGCGCTGCACATCGTCGCCGAGGCGCAAAAGAAAAACGGCATCGCGGCGTACATTGACGCGGAGCACGCCCTGGATATGACTTACGCAAAAAAAATCGGCGTCAACACCGACGAGCTCCTGATCTCCCAGCCGGACACCGGTGAACAGGCCCTGGAAATCGCAGAAACGCTGGTGCGCAGCGGAGCGCTCGATGTGCTGGTTGTTGATTCCGTGGCGGCGCTGGTTCCCAAGGCGGAGCTCGAAGGGGAAATGGGCGATGCCCAGATGGGCCTGCAGGCACGCCTCATGTCGCAGGCACTGCGCAAGCTCACCGGCAGCATCAGCAAATCCAAGACAACCGTTATTTTCATCAATCAGCTGCGCATGAAAATCGGCGTCTTTTTCGGCAATCCCGAAACCACAACAGGCGGCAACGCGCTGAAATTCTACTCATCCCAGCGTCTTGACATCCGCAAGATGACTTCCATTAAAAACGGCCAGGATGTCATCGGCTTCCGCACCAGGGTAAAAGTTGTAAAAAACAAACTGGCCGCTCCTTTCCGGGAAGCGGAATTTGACATCATTTTTGGCGAAGGCATCTCGCGCGAAGGCGATGTGCTGGACCTTGCGGCGGAAAACGGCATTGTTGAAAAAAGCGGAGCCTGGTATTCCTACAAGGGCGACCGGCTGGGCCAGGGACGTGACAATTCGCGGATTTTCCTTAAAGATAATCCGGATGTTATGGCGGCGGTAGAGAAAGATGTCCGGGAAAAGCTGGGAATCGTGGATAAAGAGCAGGAAGCATAGTGTGAAATCTCTAGACCTCGCGGCAGCCAAGCAAAAAGCGTATCGTCTTTTATCGATGCGGCCGCATTCGGAAAAAGAACTGGAAAAAAAGCTGCGGGAGAAGGGATTTCCCGCAGCCGTCGTAAAAGAAGCGCTGGAAAAACTCCTCGATTTGAAGTATCTCAATGACGCGTCATTTGCCGTGCAGTGGGCGCGAAATCTTGCGGCAAACAAACTGTGGGGCAATCGAAAAATCATCGCCAGCCTGCAGGAAAAAGGCGTACCGGCCCGATTGATCAACGATGCCGTGGCTTCGGCGCGGCAGGAAATGACGGAAGAAAACGCCATTGCCATTTTGATTAAAAAACGGGCGGCCGGAAAGAATACGGCGGTGCATAACGTCAAAGAAAAAAAGAGAATATTTCAAAGCCTGATGGGACGCGGTTTTCCTCCGGGCTTGATCTTAAATCAACTGGGAAAGACAGCGGAGGAAGATACGGATGGTTAAAACGGGCGACGCGATACGGGAAAGTTTTATTAAATTTTTTGAAGGCAAGGGACACACGCGGGTTCCAAGTTCAGCACTGATTCCCAAGGACGACCCCACACTTCTTTTCACCAACGCGGGAATGGTGCAGTTTAAAAACGCATTTCTCGGCCTGGAGAACCGGGGTTATACAAGGGCCGTATCCTGCCAGAAATGCGCGCGCGCCGGCGGCAAGCACAACGACCTGGAAAACGTCGGAGTTACCGCACGCCATCACACCTTCTTTGAAATGCTGGGCAATTTTTCCTTCGGCGACTATTTCAAGGAAGATGCGATTTCCTGGGCGTGGGAATATCTCATTGATGTGGTCAAGCTGCCCAAAGAAAAACTATGGGTGACGATTTTCGAAAACGACGACGAGGCTTTTAAAATCTGGCACGAAAAAATGAAAGTGCCCGCAGAGCGCATCGTCCGCATGGGAGAAAAAAGCAATTTCTGGATGATGGGTGAAACCGGCCCCTGCGGCCCCTGCTCCGAAATCCTCTATGACCAGGGCGAAGGCACCGGCTGCGGCCGTCCCGAATGCGATGTTTATTGCGACTGCGACCGCCACCTGGAAATCTGGAATAACGTTTTCACACAGTACGACCGCGATGAAACCGGCAGGCTGACACCGCTGGCCAAACCCAGCATCGATACCGGCATGGGACTGGAGCGCCTCACCGCCGTCATCCAGGGCGTCAAAAGCAACTACGATACCGATCTGTTTGCGCCGCTCATCCGTTTTGTCGAAAAAACATCCGGTAAAATCTACGGCAAAAATGCGGACAACGATGTTTCCGTCCGCGTCATCGCGGACCACAGCCGCGCCGTCACATTCTTGATCGGTGACGGGATCATGCCGTCCAACGAAGGCCGCGGCTATGTACTGCGCCGCATCCTGCGCCGCGCCGCCCGTCACGGGAAAATGCTCGGCATCAACAAACCGTTCCTGAATGAGGCCGCGATGGTCGTCATCGACATGATGAAATACACGTATCCGGATCTGGCCGACAAGGCCTCCTACATTACCAAAGTCATCCTCAACGAAGAGCAGCGTTTCATGGAAACGCTGGACGCGGGGCTGCGCATTTTGCAGGAAGAAACTGAGTTGCTCAAACAGGCGGGCAAATCGGTTTTGCCGGGTTCACTGATTTTCAAGCTCTATGACACTTTTGGATTTCCTACCGATTTGACGGCGGACATCGTTAAAAAAGACAAATTAACCCTTGATACCGACGGGTTTGAAGCGGAAATGGAGCTGCAGCGCGAACGGGCGCGCGGCGCCTGGAAAGGCAGCGGCGAAGAAGCCGTGGCCGAATGCTATCTGAAAGTTTCAAGCTCGGGAATCCTCAGCGAGTTCTGCGGTTACGAAGGAGTGACCCGGGACAAGGCAAAAGTAACCGCCATCCTGGTGGACGGGAAGTCCGTCGACATCGCACGTGAGGGGCAGCAGGCCGAAATCGTTCTGGATACCACGCCTTTTTACGGCGAATCCGGCGGACAGGCGGGAGACACAGGATACCTGGAAGGTACGGATTTCAATTTCACCGTTTTGGAAACAAAAAAGCCGGTCGAGAACTTCATCGTCCACAAAGGCGTGGTGAAAAGCGGCGAAATCAAAATCGGCAAAACGGCAAATTTAACCGTCGATCTGGAAAGACGAAAAGCCATTGCCGCCAATCACTCCGGCACGCACATTCTTCAGGCGGCGCTCAAAGCCGTGCTGGGGGATCATATCAAGCAGTCCGGATCTCTGGTCAACGCCGAGCGTCTGCGTTTTGACTTTACCCACTTTTCCAAAATCACCGATGAAGAGCTTCGGCGCGTGGAGACCATTGCCAACGATATGATCCGTAAAAACCTGGCGGTTCAGACCGAAGTCTGCTCGCTGGAAGACGCCCTCAAGACAGGCGCTACGGCGGTGTTTGACGAAAAATACGGCGCGACCGTGCGCATTGTGAAGATGGGCGAAATGAGCATGGAGCTATGCGGCGGAACGCACGTGCAACGCACCGGCGACATCGGACTTTTGAAGATCGTTCATGAATCGGCCATTGCTGAAGGAACTCGAAAAAGAAATTGAAGGCCTGAAAGGCAAGCTCGCCGCGAAGGATTCCGGAGACCTGTTGAGCCGTGCAAGGGAAATCGCGGGTGTGAAAGTACTGGCGGAGGAAGTGAACATTTCCGACGCTAAGACCCTGCGCGACTTCGGCGACAAGCTGCGCGACAAAATGGCGTCCGGCATCATTCTTCTGGGCAGCAGGACAAATGACAAAGCTATGCTCCTGTGCATGGTCACAAAGGACCTGGCCGGGAAATACCACGCCGGCAATATCATCAAGGAACTGGCCCCGATCGTCGGCGGCAAAGGCGGAGGCCGCCCAGACATGGCCCAGGCCGGCGGCACGGGACCGGAGAATCTAAATCAAGTTTTCCCGGCACTGGAAAAGCTTCTGACCCATTGAGACATTTGCCATCCTGTGCCTGATGTTATAGCGATGAACGGCCGGACAGTTAAATAAAAAAAGCGTGGAGGGAAATGTCATGACATCAAATGAAAACCCAAATCTTGTTTTAGCGGCAATCATTCTTGGAATTTCTCTAATCGCAGGCCTCACTCTCGGGGGATACTTTGTCGGGAAAGGTGTTACCCGTTTCAAATCCGATGCCCGCACAGTAACCGTCAAAGGACTGGTGGAAAAAGAGGTCAAGGCAGACCAGGCAATATGGTTGTTGAGTTTCAGGCGTGCCGGTGAAGATATTATAGACACTCACAACAAAATCACCTTTGACCGGGACACCACTATTGCCTTCCTCAAAAAGCAGGGTTTTAAAGATAAGGAAATCAGCCGGGAACCGACGCGGACCATAGACAAACTTGCCCGCGAGTACAGTCAAAACCAGGCCGGTGAAAGATTTCGATATGTTGTGACCAGCTCTGTGCGGGTAACAACGACAAACATCGATCTCGTGACTAAAGCGATAGGGGCCACCGAGGAATTGCTCAAATCAGGCGTGCTTCTTGACGGACAGCAGGGAGAAGGTATGGCCAACCCCCGATATGTTGTCACAACATTTAATGACCTGCGCCCGCAGCTCCTTGCCGAGGCCACAAAAAATGCCCGCCTCACCGCTTCGCAGTTTGCTTCCGATTCGGGCGCGACGGTCGGAAAAATTTCTTCTGCAAACCAGGGAATGATTCAGATATTCGGCAGCGACGGCAACGATGAATCGGCGCCGTACAGCCCTACAAGTACTCCATTAAAAAAGATAAGGGTCGTCAGCACCTTTGCGTTTGAGCTCCGATAAGTATTTTAACGTGTTTTTTTAACCCGGCCGGACTCTTCGATCTTTCGATCGGAGCTTCGGCTGAATTTATCGGTGAGCATGACCATTAATATAAAGGAGGAAATCATGAAAAAGATAAACGCGGCAGTCTTTAGTATAATGCTGGCTATTGTTTTCATTGGTGCTTCAGCCTTTGCCCAGAGCGATATTCCCACGGTGCCTCTCGTGAAGTCGATCAACCCCAAACTCATCAACATCATCGGGACCTGGAATTATAGCGCAACAATGCCGACCGTACAGGGCATGTGCCCTGCCGGAAACGAGGCGTCGGGCACATTGACGATCAGCAAAGGCAGCGGATCTCGTCCTTATATTCTTGTTTTTCAGTCGGGCAGAGTGTGCAATCCGGCATCTCTGTGTACCTTCAACGGCACATTATCTGGAAATGAACTTGTCTTTGTCAATGAGGCTAAGGTCGATGATGAAGGCGGAGAAGCAACGAATGCGTTCAGGTTGACCGTGTTAACCAATGAACTTGCGACCGGAAATGCAAGTTCACGTTATATCCATCCCGACGGCATGGAATGCCAGTGGAGTTATGGAATTACCTTAAAGAGAAAAGCCGGAAAATAAAGAAATGATTGAAGAATGAACGACTTCACCGTTGTGGATCGTTATATCCCCCATTTTTATCTGTTTCTGATTTAGAAATCAAGCACTTGGAATCAAGTTACGAAAAATCAAAACTCACCCTACTGCAGTGGAATTAGTCCGCGGCATTTGCCTTGCATTATTTCATAACTTTGTTTATATTACGCCACAGGTGAAGTTGGATATTTCTTTCGGACGCAGTTTTTTGATGGTTATGGTATCTGCCTCGAGGTTTTGTGAGTTTAATCCTGTTCACCGGTCACATGCTGAAAGATGGATACACGATACGGGTTCTGATTCTGCAAACCTGAGAAATAATTTAAGCGGAAATTATGATTCGCCAGAAATAACTGTCGGTGATCATCATCCAGAGCAAAGCATGTGAATCCTATGTTTCATATTCCAGGTAATAAAAAAAAACCCGCCGTAAAAGAATCAAGCAAATCCACGGAAAGAAAAAACCGTGAACCGGACAAACCACCGGAACGTATTCTTCATGAAACGTCCTCTCAAAAGCCCAGTGTCCAGATCAATAAGGCATTGAACACGCTCAATGACGC
>JAGFXG010000192.1 GCA_017860985.1 Deltaproteobacteria bacterium | reverse complement strand
TTTCCATAAAACCTGCCGAAAAAATGGATGAAATGAAAACGGACATGTCCGGCGGCGCGGCGGTGATGGCCGTTGTCATGGCGGCGGCAGACCTGAAACTGCCGTTGAATATCGTCGGCCTGGTACCTGCAACAGAAAACATGTCCGGAGGCGGTGCCCTGAAACCGGGTGACATTTTAAAATCCTATTCGGGGAAGACCATTGAAGTGCTGAACACGGATGCCGAAGGAAGACTTATTCTTGCCGATGCACTGTCCTACGTGTCACGGTATAAGCCGGAGGCCATTATCGATATCGCCACACTTACCGGCGCCTGCATCATCGCGCTGGGTGAAGACGTGATCGGTATGCTGGGGAAAGACGAGCAGATCAAGAAAGAAATCAACCGGGCGGCGCAGGCTACGGGTGAGCTGGTCTGGGAGCTTCCGTTATGGGATAGTTATTCCGAGTTGATTAAAAGTGACATTGCCGATTATAAAAACACCGGCGGCAGAGTGGCAAGCACCATTACGGCCGCGGCATTCCTCAGTAAGTTTGTCGGCGATTATCCCTGGGTGCATCTTGATATCGCTGGCCCTGCCTGGACAACAAAGGACAAGTCTTACATTCCAAAGGGCGCGTCAGGAGTGACGGTTCGTCTGCTTGTGGAATACCTGCAAAACCATAAAAAAAGATAATATGCAACCATTGCTGTCCATTGAAAATCTGAAAACGGTATTTTCAACAACCAGGGGTGATATCCGTGCGGTTGACGGTGTTTCCCTGTCACTTGATGCCGGTGAAACGCTGGGCGTCGTGGGAGAATCCGGCTGCGGCAAAACCATGCTGGCACTTTCCATCATGCGGCTGATTCCGGCCAATGGCCAGATTGCGGCAGGCCGCATATTGTTTGACGGGTTGGATTTATTGTCATTGCCGGAAGAGGACATGCGGGAAAAACGCGGCAGTGACATCGCTATGATCTTTCAGGAGCCGATGACGTCGCTTAATCCCGTCCTGCGCATAGGCGATCAGATTGCCGAAGCAATCCGCCTGCACCAGAATGTCCCTTCAAAAGAAGCACTGGCCAGAAGCGTGGGGCTTTTAGACGAAGTCGGTATTCCCCAGCCCGAGAGAAGAGTAAAAGATTATCCCCATCAGTTGAGCGGAGGGATGCGGCAGCGTGTCATGATCGCGATGGCCATGTCGTGTCATCCCCGGCTGCTCCTGGCCGATGAACCTACCACGGCGCTGGATGTGACGATACAGGCACAAATATTGAACCTGATTTCTAATCTGAAAGAAAAAAACAATATGGCGGTCATCCTGATCACGCACGATCTGGGAGTGGTGGCCGAAGCGGCGCAAAAGGTCGCGGTGATGTATGCGGGTAAAACTGTGGAGACATCGGATGTGGAAAACTTGTTTGCCAATCCGCTGCACCCCTATACGCGCGGACTGATTGAATCAAGGCCTTCCGGTTGCTCCTCCGGTATGACTACTGACAGTGATACCCGTTTAAAAACGATTCGCGGGACGGTTCCCAGTCTATATGAACTTCCCTCGGGATGCCGTTTTTCCGAGCGGTGTGATCTTGTCGAAACCGTGTGCCGCCAGGCCGAACCGGAATTGGTGGAAATTGAAAAGGGGCATTTTGCAGCCTGCTTTGTTGCTGAAAGGGCGGTAAAAAGGTAGTATGGCATCCGTTTTAATTGACATTCAAAAACTGGAAAAGAAATACACCCTGGGCGGCGGATTTCTGCAAAACCGTCCCAGGATTGTGCGAGCTGTGGATGGAGTTGATCTGCAGATTGTTGAGGGAGAGACCCTGGGGCTGGTCGGGGAGTCCGGATGCGGCAAATCAACGCTGGCAAAGCTGTTGATGAGGTTGGAGGAACCGGACGGAGGCAGCGCAATTTACAATGATCAAAATATTTTCGGCTTTTCCCCGGATGACTTGAAAGCCTACCGCCGCAGCGTCCAGATGATTTTTCAGGATCCGTATTCGTCGCTGAATCCCAGGCAGTCCGCGATCAGTATTATAGAGGAGCCTCTGACCATTCACAGCATGGGCGACCGCAGACAAAACCGCGAGGTGTCGCTGAAACTGATGACCAAAGTCGGCTTAAGCGGCGAGCAGGCCGGACGATACCCGCATGAATTCAGCGGCGGTCAAAGACAGCGCATCGGTATCGCGCGGGCGCTGGCCCTTCAACCCTCGCTGATTATTGCCGACGAACCGGTTTCCGCTCTCGATGCTTCGATCCAGGCGCAGATTTTAAACCTGCTCAAAGATTTGAAAAAGGATTTCGGTCTGACTTACCTGTTTATTTCCCATGACCTCAATGTCATCCGACATGTTTCCGACAGGATTGCCGTGATGTACCTGGGGCACATCGTCGAGCTGGCGGATAAAAATGACCTGTATCGTGTGCCGCTTCATCCTTATACACGCATGCTGCTGGCGGCCATGCCGTCCTGCGATCTGCCCGGCAAGAAACGTGATGTGACGGTTCGCGGTGAGGCGGGGGAAGCGGACGATGCGGGCTGTAATTTCAAAAACCGCTGTGTCTATAAAACGGATCTTTGCCAAACAACGAAGCCTTTGCTTAAACCCTACCGGGAAGGGAGTTGGTGCGCTTGTCATCACGCGGGAGCCATTTAAATACCATGCCTGTGGAAGAAAAAGTATCCTGGAAAAATGGTTTGTTCACCTCTGAAGGTTTATGGCGGGAAGGGGCGGCGGAGTCCGGTGTTGTGATCTGCCATCCGCATCCGCTCATGGGAGGGTCCATGTACAACAACGTTGTGGAAACCATCCGTGACGTGTTCTCAGACTATGGTTGTTCAACCCTTCGTTTTAATTTTCGCGGTGTCGGGGCAAGCACCGGGAATTATGACGAGGGAAGGGGAGAAAAACAGGATATCTTGTCGGCCTGTGAATATATGAAAAGCCGGGATGTGAAAAAAATTATTCTTGCAGGATATTCTTTCGGGGCGTGGGTGGGGTCGCGTCTGCTGAAAGACAGGCCTGCACTAATCCATTCCACCGTTTTTGTTTCCCCTCCGCAGAAATATTTTAATTTTGACTGGAGAGGGCTTGAAGATGCAGTGGGATTCATGGTTTGCGGAGACTCTGACCCGTTTTGCGATGCGGATGATTTAAAGAAAAATGCTGAATATATTCATGCACAAATGAAGGTTCTCCCGGCAACGGATCATTTTTATGCCGGTCGTGAAGCTCAACTGGCAAAATGTTTAAGTCAATATATTCATGAAAAAAAGCTTGATTTTAATAAAAATGGTGTTAAAGTTTGAACCAGATTGCGATTGCTGAAGCTGTTCGAAAAAGATACGGCAGTTTTTTAGGTACTTTGTAGTGTTTAAAGTGTTTTGTAAAAAAGGGAAATAACCGCGGGGGATTCTTGATTCAAGAAAAGAATTCGCGCGGTTTTTTTAGTTTCTGAAGGCATTTCGCCTGAGGGAACAAAATTTTGAAAGGGGGACTTTTAGCATTGGCAGAAGGAAAGGTAAAGTGGTTTAACGAGAAGAAGGGGTTTGGTTTTATCGAGAGTGACGAGGGAGGAGATGTATTCGTACATTATAGTGCGATTGCCGGAACGGGATTTAAGACTCTTTATGAGGGTCAGAGAATTCGTTTCGATGTTGAACAGGGCAACAAAGGGCCCAGCGCAGCAAATGTTCAGCCACTATAATCATACCTGATTATTAACTTAAATGAAAATGCCCCGTCTCCCGGGGCATTTTTTTTAGCGCGAAATAGAATAAGAACATTAATAAGAACCTGATTGTCATTCTGGGGCCGACCGCGTCAGGCAAAACGGCTCTGGCGGTGCAGCTCGCGGCGGATCTTTGCGGAGAAATCATCTCGGCTGACTCGCGTCAGGTTTATCGTGGCATGGATATCGGTACGGGCAAGGATTTATCCGAATACCTTACGGAAAAAGGAAAGATTCCCGTTCATCTGATCGACATCATCGAACCGGAGCAGGAATTTAACGTTTTTGAATTTCAGAAGCGGTTTTATGAGATATTCACTGCGCTGCACAATAAACAGGTTCTGCCGGTTCTGGTTGGCGGCACAGGTCTTTACCTGGAGTCCGTGCTGACCGGTTAT
>JAGFXG010000191.1 GCA_017860985.1 Deltaproteobacteria bacterium | reverse complement strand
GCTTTTGAAGGAAAACACAAAAAAACCATTGCCGGTCAGCTTTTGCTAGAGTTTTTCATTCTGCTGCTGATCCTGCTTTTCGGGAATCCGTCTGCATGGGCTGATGACCGGGTTGTCAGGGTTGGTGTTTACGAAAATGCGCCCAAGGTTTTCACGTCCGAATCTGGTAAACCATCGGGTATCTTTGTTGATATTATCGAGTATATTGCAAAGGAGGAAGACTGGGACCTGGAATATGTGTCCGGGACCTGGGCCGAGGGTTTGGATCGCCTCGCCCGGGGTGAAATAGATTTGATGCCGGATGTGGCCTTTACGGCTGAACGGGAAAAGAAATTCTCATTCCATAAAATCCAGGTGCTTTCATCATGGTTTCAGGCATACGCCGGCAGAGACAGTGGGATTCGGTCTATACTGGATCTGAACGGAAAGCGCATCGCCATCTTGGAAAGATCGGTTCAGCAGGAGGCTTTTACACGCTTCAGCGAAGGCTTTGGGTTGCAAATCAAGCTCGTTCCCGTTGCGGATTATAAAACAATGTTCGAGATGGCCGCCCATGGTGATGTGGATGCGGCTGTAACAAATCAGTTTTACGGCGCCATGCATGCCAGGCAGTATGGCCTTGTGGACACGGCCGTTGTTTTTGAACCCTCCGCTCTCTTTTTTGCGGCATCCAAAAACGATCCCAAGCACCTGCTGGAAGCCATTGACCGCCATTTGTCCGTTCTGAAAAAAGACACGCACTCGCCCTATTATCATTCGCTGAGGAAATGGACGTCCGAAAAGGTTCGTTTCAAAGTTCCGTTATGGCTGCAGATTCTGGCGCTGATTGCGGGCGTTGCCCTGTTCATGAGCCTTGCGGGAAGCTTTGTCTTGAAGCGTCAGGTGAATGCGCGAACCCGCGAGCTCTTGCAAATCAATGAGGAAATGGAACAGCGAATTATCGAGCGGACCGAAAAGCTTGAACAGGCCAATACGAAACTCCTGTCGGAAATTGAAGAACGCGCTAAAACCCAAAAAGCGCTTTTCATCAGCGAGACCATGTACCGCGATTTGGTGGAAAGCGCCAACAGCGTCATTCTGAGATGGACAGCTGCGGGGGAAATTACATTTATCAATAAATTTGCCCAGCAGTTTTTCGGGTTCAGCCAGGAAGAAATTATCGGACAAAATATTATTGGCACCATCGTGCCCGAAATGGAAACCTCCGGCCGTGACCTGACGTCTTTGGTTTATAATGTTGTTAAAAATCCTAAAGCCTATGAAGGGCATGTAAATGAAAATATCAAAAAAAATGGCCAGAGAGTTTGGGTAGCCTGGACGAATAAGCCCTTAATGGATGAAAACGGTCAGTTGGTGGAAATATTGTCCATTGGAATCGATATAACCAAATTGGTTGAAGCTGAGAAGGAGCTTCGTGAAACCATGGCCCAGCTGGACAGAGCCAAAGAGCGTGCGGAATCCGCCGATCGTTTGAAATCGGCTTTTCTCGCTACCATGTCTCACGAGCTGCGGACACCGTTGAATTCGATCATCGGCTTTACCGGCATTTTATTGCAAAGACTCGGGGGGCCGTTGAACGAGGAGCAGGAGAAGCAGCTTGGCATGGTATACAACAGCGCGAAGCATTTGCTGGATCTCATCAATGATGTTTTGGATATTTCAAAGATAGAAGCCGAGCAGCTCAACGTGGTCCATGAGCGCTTTGATTTGAGGGAATCGATTGAGAGAGTCATGAAGAGTTCGCAGCCGCTGGCGGATAAGAAGGGGATTGAGTTTTCCTCGACGGTTGCTCCTGAGATCGGTGCCATGACGAGCGACCGTCGCCGTGTGGAGCAGATTTTGCTGAATTTGATCAGCAATGCCGTCAAGTTTACGGAGCAGGGTTATGTTCGTTTACGTGGGGAAGTCCGGGGGAATGATATTATCATAGACGTGCAGGATTCGGGGATCGGCATCAAGCAGGAAGATATGGGGCTGTTGTTCAATGCCTTTCAGCAAATTGAATCCGGGATCACGAGGAAATATGACGGCACGGGGCTGGGTCTTTCCATCTGCAAGAAGCTGGCGCATCTTCTGGGTGGTGAAATCCGTATTGCAAGTGAATGGGGCAAAGGAAGCACCTTCAGCCTGATTTTAAAAAAGGAAGGGTAAATCATATGAAAGAGAATATCCTGGTCATCGAAGACAATGAGCAAAACCTTTACCTGGTCAAATTTATACTGGAGAAGAACGGTTATCAGGTTCATGCCGCCACCGATGGCCAGGCGGGAATTGAATTGGCAAATCAGTTGAAACCGGACCTGATCCTGCTGGACATTCAGCTGCCGGTCATGGACGGCTATGCTGTCGCCCGGAACCTGCGTGCAGATCCTCTTACTGAAAAAATTCCTATTGTTGCTGTAACATCTCATGCCATGGTCGGCGACCGTGATAAAGCCCTGTCATCCGGATGCAACGGATACATCGAGAAACCGATTAATCCTGACACGTTCATGTCGGAAGTCGAGACTCATTTGAATAAAAAATAATCAAGGCGGCTTGAGATGAAGAAAGTATTGATTGTCGATGATGTGGCGGAAAATCGCTATATTCTGGAAAAGCTGCTTGGCGGCCATCAGATGGATGTGATTTCCGCTCAAAACGGTCAGGAAGCTCTGGATAAGGCAAACGCAGATCCGCCGGATCTGATTGTCAGCGACATTCTCATGCCGGTCATGGACGGATACACGTTATGCAAAATCTGGAAATCAGATGATCGCCTTAAGCATATCCCCTTTATTTTTTATACAGCAACTTATACCGATCCCAAAGATGAGGCCTTTGCAAAAAAACTCGGGGCTGATCTGTTCCTGATCAAGCCGCAGGAACCGCATGTATTTGTTGAAACAGTCAAGGAAATCCTTCAGAAAGAACGGGCTGTTCAAGCCGACGAATATCAGCCGCTGGGCTCTGAGATGGAATTCTTCAGGCAGTATAATGAAATTCTCTTTCATAAGCTGGAGAAAAAAGTATCGGATCTGGAGCAGGTCAACCGGCGTCTGAATCAGGAAATTGAGGAGCACAGGCTGGCGGAAGACAAATTGTTCAAACTCAGCCGGTCCATAGAAGAAAGTCCGGTGGCATTCGTTTTAATGGATGTCAATGGAACCGTTGAGTATGTCAACCCGGAGTTTTTCAGGATCAGCGGATATACCCTTCGGGATATGACGGGATTAAATGTCAGGGAGCTTCAGCCGACGGGAATGCAGCCTGGCGATTTTCAGAAGGCGTGGGACAGTGTTGGATCGGATAACATCTGGCGCGGTGAAATGCGCATCAGAAAGCAAAACGGTGACTGGCTGTGGGCGTACCTGACCATGTTGCCTCTAAAAAACCCAGAAGGTCGTGTCAACAGCTATATGATGATTATGGAAGACACGTCGGAAAAAAGGCGGCTTGAGACACAGCTGATCCAGTTGCAAAAGCTTGAAGGTATCGGTCAGCTGGCGGGAGGCGTGGCGCATGATTTCAATAACATTCTAACCGCGATCATCGGTTACGCTCAGCTGGTTTATCTGAATATGCAGCAGGGTGATACAAACAGGGGGCACATCAAACACATTCTGGATTATTCCGAAAAAGCGGCAACCATTACCAAAAGCCTGCTGGCCTTCAGTCGGAGACAGACAACGAATCTGTCCTGCTTCAACATTAATGATTTAATCTCCGATTTTCAAAAACTTTTGCTTAGACTGATGCCGGAAAACATAGAAATACAAACACAGTTTACGTCCCAGAAACTATCCGTTCTGGTGGATCAGGTCCAGCTGGAGCAGGTCATCATGAATCTGGCCACTAATGCGCGTGACGCCATGCCCGACGGAGGATTAATTATTATAGCCACGAACATGATTGACATCGATCGGGAATTTATCAAGGCCAATGGATACGGTAAAACCGGTTCTTATGCACAGATAACGGTGGCCGATATGGGGAAGGGCATGGACCAGCAAACCCGTGAAAAGATCTTTGAGCCTTTTTTTACAACAAAGGAACCTGGCAAAGGAACCGGCCTGGGGATGACGATTGTCTATAGTATCATAAGCAAGCACAATGGCTTTATTAACGTGGAAAGCGAGCCCGGCAGAGGGACCCGTGTGCGAATATT
>JAGFXG010000190.1 GCA_017860985.1 Deltaproteobacteria bacterium | reverse complement strand
CGAGTCTATATAATCGAGAATGTGAACATACTCCTGAAGATGATATTGGGTGATCAGATCCTTAATGGAAGGATTATCATTTATACCGCTGCCAGAAAAGACAAGGTGAAGGTGATTATTGAACGTTTTATGATATAAATAAAATGCCATGATAAGGACCAGATGATTTTTGTGGGGCCAGCAATTCGCCGGATAAAACAGATAATCCTGAGGCAGCTGATATTTATGCCTGACAGAATCCGTTTCGATCCTGGAATTATGATACATGTCGCTTGCAGCCAAATAAATTACATGTATCTTATTGGAATCTACATTAAACTTGTCGATAAGGCATTGTTTTGAATGTTTAGAAATTGTGATAATGTCAGTTGCGGCCTCACAGGACGGCTGAATATACCCTTTTCTCAATGATAATTCATGATTCGAAAAGAATTCCGGATAATACTCATGCTGAATATCCGGAATTGTTACGATGCTCGGGATTGCAAGTGGTCGTGGGTCCAGACTCAAAAAAGGACAGAACCAGAGATTGAACCGATATTTGTCGATGATATAAGAAAGCGAGCCTTGGGAAGCACGCGGATGTCTGATCGCTCGATTTAGCGAATGGCCAATTCTGTGAAAAACAGTTGATTTGCCAGGAAACAATATTTTTCTACAGTTAGAAGCGGGGCATTGTATCGAACAATCATTGTGGGGCGCTGTGATCAGAGAGTATTCGTTTTTATCATCAAGCATTAAAAGGGAAGCGAGTAGATTGCGAAAATACACCTCCATTCCGCCATTTTTGGTGGGTCGCAGTGGGAGCAAATTGATTCCAATGTTCATGGCAACTGGGTGCCTATCGGAGATGTTAAAAGCATAATTGTATCGAGAGAATGAGAAGCATGTCGATGCTTTATGGGTCGGTGGCAGACAGCCCCAAAGATTATATGTGGCATGGGTATCGCTTTCTAATACCGCAATAGCGCATTTTCAGGTTAAGCAACGGGACTACTGGCGCTGGCATGCACTGCGGCTGTGAGCAGCTGGCAAAAGCGTGTAAGATCAAATTCCTGGGCTCTTAGGATGCAAGCATTATTATATGATGAAGGATCTTTTCCGACAGCCTTTATCGCATGCAGGAGGTCCTGTAAAACAGGGGGAACGCGAATTCCTGTATTTGCGGTTATCGTCTCTTTAAAGCCGCCTTCGTCAACGGCAACCACGGGTTTTCCGCTTGCCATAGCCTCAAGTGGCGTAAGTCCGAAGTCTTCATCAACGGCAGTGCAAAGCAATGCCTTGCAGCGTGCATACAAATCAATGAGTATTTCTTCGCTGACCTCGCCGAGGAGCTTTACATTGGGAGGAAGGCGCTGCATTAAATGCCTAACATAAGCAGATCCATGGTCGCCCGGGGCATATCCCCCTGCAATCAGCAAATTTTCATGCGGCAGTGCTCGAAATGCCTGTATCTGAAGGTCGATGCGTTTTTCGGGATAAAGCCGGTTTACCGACAACCAGTAATTTCCGTACTCAATGCAGTGAAAACGGGACACGTCAATACCGGGATAGATGACTGTTGAATTCTTGCGATAAAAGCGCATGACTCTGTTTTTAATATTTTCTGAGCTGGAAACAATATTATCGACATTCCGTATGCTTCGTTGGTCGAAAAAGCGGTGAATGCTTATCCAGATCAATGTGGCCAGGCGCTTCAGAATATTCTGCTTACGGATAACATTTGGGTACTGGTCATAAAACGCCCGAGTCGGAGTGTTGCAGTACCACATATTTGGGTGATGGCGGTGGGCAGCAAAATGAGCCCAATTACCGCTGAAGATGAAAAAATCGTAGTATTGGGAAAAATCGGATAAATAAAAAAGAAAAGAAGCGGATATCGGCTTTAATATGGGACAGGAAATTGTTTGTCCGAGGCTTATTACTTTTACAGAGGCGTCGATTCTCTGTACGGCATCGGCATTTGTCGTAATAATGTCGGCGTCGAGGATTTTTGCCATTGCGATGGCAAGGCGTTCGCCTCCGCCGATAGCACCGAAATAGTCATGGAAAATTGCGATTTTCACGGCGGATTCCCGGGATGTCAATCTCTATTCCACCATTTTATCGGGAACTTCTCTGCAATAATTGCGTCACCTTCACCGGGAGCGTCCAGACCGGCTGTCCGAAGATCTGCGTCGATCATGATTTTTACCAATTCCGCGAACTTGACCTGCGGCTTCCAGCCAAGACATTTTACCGCTTTATCCGGGTTTCCGATGAGCACATCAGCCTCAGTTGGACGGAAATACTTGGGGTCAATTTTCACATGTGTGCTCATATCCAGGCCAACATAAGCAAATGCGGTTTCCAAAAATTCTCTGACAGAATGCGTTTCGCCGGTACTGATCACGAAATCATCTGGAGCATCTGCTTGAAGCATGCGCCACATCGCTTCAACGTATTCCGGAGCATAGCCCCAATCCCGTTTTGCATCGAGATTCCCTAGGTAGAGAAACTGTGCCTTTTTTGCGAGGATTGCAGCTATACCGCGCGTAATTTTGCGGGTCACAAAGGTTTCTCCTCGCCTAGGAGATTCATGGTTGAAAAGGATGCCGTTTGCGGCGAACATGTTATACCCCTCGCGATAATTCCTAACCATCCAGTAAGAATAGACTTTTGCACAAGCATACGGGCTTCGCGGCGCAAATGAGGTCCGTTCATCCTGTGGAGGTTGCGCTCCGCCAAACATTTCGCTGGAAGACGCCTGGTAGAGCCGTATCGGGTTGCCGCTCCTTCGAATAGATTCGAGAATACGAGTCGTGCCTATGCCGGTAACTGTGCCTGTATATTCCGGAATATCGAAACTCACACGCACATGGCTCTGGGCGCCCAGATGGTAAACCTCGTCCGGTTTTGTATTATAAATAATATTTGTGATTTGTTCGGAATCCGAAAGATCCCCATAGTGAAGGAATAGTTGTGCGCCAGGTTCGTGGGGATCGATATAGATATTGTCAATTCGTGTCGTATTAAAAGTCGATGCTCTCCGGATGAGCCCGTGAACCTCGTACCCTTTAAAAAGCAATAACTCCGCGAGATAAGATCCATCCTGCCCCGTAAGTCCGGTGATAAGAGCTTTTTTCGGATGCGTCATAAATTGGTCTCTTTATTAGCAATCACAGAATTTGGATATGGAGTACATGTTTCAAAATATCATCGAAAACCGCAGCGCTTACACTTTCAATTTCATTCAGGATTCCACTCTGCCGTGTGTGTCCCAATATTCATACATTGCCCGGAGACTCTCCGCGAAGGCTATCTTGGGTTTCCAGCCGAGCTCGTTTTGAATTTTTTTGAAACTTCCTATGATACGAGGGTTGTCGATGGGTCGAATCTGACATTCTTCCTGGTGGATCTGCACATCGATTTGATACATTTGGGAAAGTAAAGTGACAATATCGCGAACCGACCTGCCTTTGCTGCTGCAAATATTGTAGACCTCCCCTTTCTTGCCGTGTTCAAGCAGCAACGCATAGGCTTCCACCACATCGCGGACGTCAACAAAATCCCTGATAATGGCTCCGTTGCCGATATGGATAATGGGTTCCTGCAGGTGGCGCGCAATTCTTGCGAACTGTTTCACAATGGCGCTGACGACAAAACGATCTGTCTGCCCGGGGCCACAATGATTGAAGGATCTCGTACAGCAGATATCAAGGCCGTAACCGGAGGCGTAGATCTGCGCCAGCTGTTCTTGTGCCACACGTGCAATCGCGTAAGGATTTGCGGGATGCTGGGGACTCTCCTCCGTAAGCGGCAAATCCGACTCGGCGACAATGCCATATTGTTCTGAAGAGCCTATGGATAGAACGCGTGCCCCGTTATCGATGAGCCTTACGGTATCGATAATATTCAAAAAAATATTTGTATTGTTCAAGAACGATGAAACGGGAGTCTTCCAGCTTTCCGCCACAGAACTTTGGGCCGCAAGGTGGAGAATATAATCCGGTTGGATGCCTTTGATCAGGGATCTGAGCTCAGGTATATCGTTGAGATCAGCAACATGGAAGTGACTGTCATTTATCAACGCTGAAGAAACATTTACAAATTCCCAAGAAGGTTTTGACAGGCCGATACCATGGATCTCAATCATGTGATGATGAGA
>JAGFXG010000189.1 GCA_017860985.1 Deltaproteobacteria bacterium | reverse complement strand
ATTGTTTTTGTCGGGGAGTATAGAAAAAGAGATCTTGTATGTCAAGAATTTAATTGTATTTGTAAATTATATCGTTATTCACAAGCTATTTTCTAAACCCCTGACAGTCAAAAACATTTGATTTACATGTATTTGTTTTTATATGATATTTATGGAAGATGGAGGGGGAATGTGCCCGGTAATGTTGATCCATTTCGGCCATCGGGAGGGGTAGCAAAAAAAATGATTATCTTCATATATTTAGGCCCGTTGTTTGATCCGTTAACCAATAATAATGTTCAAACCATTTCGTTTTGCCCGTCGCCGGCGTGAAACCATGCCATAGTATAAATGAATTCAATGATTTAATCCCGCTGCTGCGGGACGAGCGTTAATGCTCCGCAGTTTGCTGCGATATGGTAACGTTCATTTCATGCATTGATGGCCTGTTTCGACGTGTTTAATTATCGACCCGTCAATATCTTCGGGTCGGTTAAAGACATTCTGTAATTCAGGTAAGCTGCATGGGAGTCTGATTCAGCCTTGCTCAATGACGCTTGCGCTGTGAGAAGGTCTGCTTCAAGACTTAAGCCCGCATGGCGCCGATCGGTCTGAATCTTAAAATCTTCTTTGCGGAAAGCCAATACTTTGCTTGCTACCGCGATTAACTCAACCGACTGGCCAAGTCTGCGCCGCGCCTTTTTGATGTCCGCATTTACCTGCTCCCGAGTATTGACTAAATTTTCCTCGGCCTGCTTTTTCAGAGAGAGGCGCTGCCTATGAATGAAGGCGTTGGAAATGACATCCTGGACATTCCATTTCGCTAAAACGCCGATAAATGTATTATTTTTAAACGATTAACTGAGTTGGGGTGTTCTATGGTGTAAGGCAATTTTCAAGTTACGCAGCGTCACGGATACACGGGGAAACACCGCCGATTCATGTTCTGTTTAGTAATTTAAGGCAACCCGGCGGCAGGCCTTAACCTTCTAAAATAGCTTGATGCTTTTTATTCCCCGCTTGTTTTTGAGTGCCTTGTATACCTCATAAGTGCAAGCGATGTCCTGGATGGCCAATCCCGTGGCGTCGAAAAGAGTGATCTCTTCATTAGAAGTTCTGCCTTTCTTTTTTCCGGCCACAATATCTCCCAGTGATGCGTTGATATTTTTTTTACTGATAAGTTTTTGTTTCAGGGGCACATTTATCTCACCCGAATGGGAAGCCTGTGCCCAATCGTCAATCACCACTTTGGCCTTTTTCAATATATCCGGACTGATTTCCTGCTTATTCGGCGCGTCCGCACCGATGGCATTGATGTGGGTTCCCGGAGAAACCCGGTTGACCAGCGCTACGCGTGATGGTGTTGAGGTGACGACGATGTCGGCATTCAGTGTAACATCATCGATGTTCGAAGAGATGACGGCTTCTATCGGATAGGCTGCCTTTGCCCATTGTCTGAAAGCCCGTGCACATGCCTTGTCGCCTGGAAACTGCCATATTTTGATTCTGCGGATATCGCGGACTTCCAGCAGGCAGGAGAGTTGGGACCGCGCCTGAGCGCCGCAACCTATGAATCCCGCAATTTCCGAATTTTTGCGGCTGAGAAATTTTGCGGCAATTGCCCCTGCGGCGCCGGTTCTGATGCAGGTTAAATAAGTGCCGTCCATGATAGCCAGCGGATAACCGGTTTCAGGATCATTGAGAATGACAACCGCCATGACAGAAGGCAAATTGATCACCTGGTTTTGCGGGTGAACAGTAACGCATTTGACGCCGGCGATGTCAAATCCCTCCCCATGAAGATAGGCCGGCATGGACCGCAGATCGCCTCTGGGGAAATATAAATAGATCTTGGCCGGCATTTCGCCCTGCCGCATGCCATAAGCCCGGAAAGCCTTTTCGACTGTATCGTTTGCCACAGACGGCGTGAGAACTTTTTCAACATCTTTTTGTGTCAGAAGCAGCGTTTTCATGTCCCTTTATCCCTTAGGTGTGAGACGTTTCGCAAATCAGAGGATCTCTTTGACCCGCCCTATGATTCCGCTTTCCAGACGGACTTTGATCCCATGCGGATGTGTGCCCGATTTTGTTAAAATATTCTGTATAATGCCGTCGGTCAGCATGCCTGTCTGCTGGTCTTTCTTCTGTACGACCTTTACATGTGCCCCGATTTTTATATTTGTACGGATGGTTCCATCCATTCCTCACGCCTCCGCTGTTTCAGTCATGCCACACTATCATAATACTTGATTATCATTCAAATCGTAAATTTCGGGCAAAACCATGTTCATGTTTTAAGTGCTTTTATGCTACAATCTTTACCATAATTAACCCTTTCATATAAGGAGTTGTCGATATGCGCAACGACATTAAAAATCTGATTCAGGAAAATCGCATATGCGTTATGGCTACTGTTGCGGAGGGCCAGCCGCATTGTTCACTGATGTCCTATGCGGTAGATGCAGACTGCCGTGAAATTTACATGGCAACTCACAAAGACACGAAAAAATACCGCAACCTGGCGGCCAATCCTTCCGTCAGCCTTCTGATCGACTCAAGAGAGACAGGAGGTGAAAACCAAACCAAAGCGCTGACCGTCACGGGAACCTTTCAGGGTGTTATCGATGAACAAAAAAAAATGATTATACAGGACGCGCTGCTTAAAAGGCATCCCGATTTAAAAGAATTCTTTGCCGATCCGGCCTCGGAAATTATAGTGGTCCGGGTAACGGCATTGCAATTATTGGACGGGATCACGGATGCATATTATGAGCCGGTATCATGATCTGTTCCACCGGATGACTTTACATTAAAACCTTCCGCTACCCTCACGACAAAGGAGAGGACCTGGCAATTTCAACCAGGATCTTTCGGTCAATATTCGACATCGGCAGATTTTTTAATTGGGCAGACGTTGCCCAGCGCCAATCCTGACAGGTACATGCCTCGGGATTGCCTTTCAGCAACCGGCAATTGTATGCCTGAAGGGTCAGGCGAAAATGTGAATAGCCATGATCAACCGAGGCCAAACATCTGCCGACACGAATTGAAATATTTAATTCTTCCTTCACGCAATGCCGTAAAATGTCATTTATGTTTTCACCTTCTTCAATGAAGCCGCCGGGAAGCTTCCACAGGGAGGCAAGCAGTCCCGAGGCCTGCCTTTGCACTACCAGCAGCCGGTCTTCTGAATTGCGGATAACGGCGGCAGCCGACTGCCGGTGAGGGATAGTTGACGGTTTTTTTGTTACGGGCAGAATGTTTTGCAGATCATGATGTTTCGCGCGGCAAAGGCCGGATACCGGGCAGCGTGAACAATCGGGGTTTTTAGCCCTGCAGACGGTGGCACCTAGATCCATTAATCCCTGGTTAAACTCGCCGGGATGTTTGATGGGAACCAGCAATGCCGCCAAATCACGCAGGTTTTTTTGTTCCCGGGGATCATCCACGGGTTTGAGAATGGCAAACAGGCGGGACAAGATCCGGCGGACATTACCGTCAACAGCGGGAATAGCCTGCCCGTAGGCTATGCTCAGAATTGCGCCTGCCGTGTACTCACCAATGCCGGGGATCGTCTTGATTTCCTCAAGGTTGTCGGGAATCCGTCCGCCCCATTGATTGACGATAATCTGGCTGGCTTTATGAATATTTCTGGCACGCGAGTAATACCCCATGTTTTCCCATGCTTTGAGCACATCCTGCAGGGGAGCGGCAGCGAGCGTCCGGACATCTGGGAAGGATTTTATGAATCGCTCATAATAGGGAATCACCGTATTTACCTGCGTTTGCTGCAGCATGATCTCCGAAATCCAGATACGGTAAGGATCATTCGTCTTCCTCCAGGGAAGAGAGCGTTGATGGTGTTTGTACCAGGCGAGCAGTTTGCGTCCCAGGTGATTTTTGATTCCGGCAGCGTCCTTGATCATGGCCGATGGTATATCCTATGAGCACAAACAAGACAATAGCGCTGTTGTCAGCCAATGTT
Source organism: Deltaproteobacteria bacterium (assembly GCA_017860985.1). Taxonomy (GTDB): domain Bacteria; phylum Desulfobacterota; class Syntrophia; order Syntrophales; family Smithellaceae; genus UBA8904. The sequence continues at coordinate 220 of JAGFXG010000189.1, read as the reverse complement.
TTTTCTTGACAGATAACCGTTAATAGGACAATCTTCCTCCCACACGGACAGACTAATCGTTGGTTTTCACATCGTTAGATTTTCTGGTTAATCCATCAATTAAAGGGACAGGGGAGAGGAACACAAAATGAAGAAAGAGGATTGTATTTTATTCAGCGGCGGTGCTCAGGGCGCGGAAGCGGAATTCGGCGCCAACGCTGAGAGCTTTGGAATAGAGGAA
>JAGFXG010000188.1 GCA_017860985.1 Deltaproteobacteria bacterium | reverse complement strand
CCCCGCGCAGCGCGTTGATCCCACCGCCCGCGATACCCATATTGCCCAACAGAAGCTGGATGATAGACATGGTGCGGATATTCTGACTTCCGGTTGTGTGGTGAGTCCAGCCCAGTGCATAGCATTCCGTTCCCGCCTTATCCGGAACACCGGTGGCACTATAGATTTCATAAACCTTGAGGAGGTTTTCTTTCGATACACCGGTGATGCTGGAAACCTTGTCCAGCGTGTAGCGGGAATAATGTTTCCTCATCATTTGGAAAACTGAGCGGGGATTGGTGAGCGTCATATCCCGTATAGGAATGCCACTGCTGTCTTTTTCCAGCACCCAGGTTGCCTTATCATATTTCCGTTTTTTGGCATCGTAACCGGAAAAAAGACCATCATTAAAATTATAGTCTTGCCCCACGATAAATGAGGCATTGGTATAATTGAGCACATAGTCTTTGAAGTATTTGTTGTTCTCGATAATGTAATGAATCATGCCGCCCAGGAAAGCGATGTCCGTTCCTGAACGAAGGGGCACATGAAAATCACAACGGGCGGACGTTCTGGTATAACGGGGGTCAACATGTATGATAGTGGCGCCTTTTTCTTTGGCTCTTAAAATCCACTTAAAGGCAATGGGGTGATGCTCGGCAGCATTGCTGCCCATAATCAGAATGACATCGGCATTCTTTAAATCAATATAGTGGTTCGTCATGGAACCGCGTCCAAACGACTCTCCCAGAGCCGCTACAGATGGACTGTGTCAGACCCGGGCCTGATGGTCTATATAGACCATACCCAGGGCACGGCATTTCGCGGTGACCAGCCAGCACTCCTCATTATCAATGTTGGAACTTCCATAGTGACCGATCGACTCGCAGCGGTTAACCAACTCGCCCTTGGCATTTGTCTTTACAAAACCCTTGTCACGTGTGTCCTTGACCAGTCGGGCAATCCGTGAAAGCGCGAAGTCCCAGTCTTTTTCTTCCCATTCGGTTCCGTAAGGCTTGCGATAAAGCACCTTGGTGAGACGATGCTTGTTCGCCTCGGTCAGATCGAAGAAACCCGCGCCTTTGGCGCAAAGCGATCCCTCATTGATGGGATGATCGGCGTCGCCTTCGATGTTGAAAATTTTACCTGTAGCCTTGTCCACACTACAGACAAGACCGCATCCAACGGAACAGTAACAACAAATCGTCGTTACCTGCTTGGCAATTTTGATGCGATCCATTTTGCTAAGCTCATCCGCATATGCCCGGGTTGGATTCAGGTTAAGCCCCAGGCTGGAAAGGGCAACCCCGCCTCCGATGGCGCCGGTCATGGTTAAAAAACCTCTTCTTGTAATTTGCATAAAAGCCTCCCGATACCTATGTCAATTTTGGTCTATGTCAAACGTGGCATAAGTTGACCGAAAGTCACAAAAAAGTCAATATGTTATAAATAACATATTGTTGATTTATCCTTTTTTCGTAAAAACGGTATCGGGGCACAAATTTTAAAATAATCTCATCCACACATACAATAAATGATTCTGACATGATCAATGGCAAATATAAAATATACCGGAAAAACATTTTTTACGAATTTTATTGACATTTTAGGCATATTTTACCTATAAGAAAACATAACCAAGAGTCAGGGGATCTTCCGCATGGAAATCAAGTTTAAAGTTTGGATAGAAAAAGATGGCAAAGTGCTTTTCGGCAGAGGAAGAGACGATATTCTTAAAGCCATAGACGAGCAGCACAGCCTTAATGCAGCGGCTAAAAGACTGGAAATGTCCTACCGGGCGGCGTGGGGCAGATTAAAAGCCTCGGAAGACCGAATAGGAATCAAACTGGTGGAAATTGGTGTACACGATAAATCCATGCAGCTAACGCAGCAGGCAAGGGCAATTATAGATCGGTTTGAAAAACTTGAAAAAGATGTGGAAAAGCTTCTGAATGCCGCTAATCATGATTTCAAGAAATTAATCCATTCAACAGAGAAATAATCATTTTTCATTACTACAGATAAACAGCATGATAATCCGCTTGACATTTTTGCTAAGTGTCAAGACCAGGATTCAGGAACCTGATCTATTCATAACAGATCAGCTTTGACTTTTTATTCCTTTTATAAAGACTTTTAAGCTTTCCTGGACTGTTGTATGAATTCTTTCGGATCGTTTTTCAGGCGCTCCGGAATAGATGTAAAGAGATATTATGCCGTTAAGTAACCCCCAAATGGCATTTTGCCCCTGACGAATATCAATTCGATCAGAAAATTCTCCCGTATCCACACCCTTCTGGAGGATTTCGGATATCGCACGGATATTTTCATTTGTGGTGTGAATCAGTTGCGTGTTTTGTTCTTCTGTCAGATTCATATTCTCAGCATGCAGCATGAAAGTCATCAAAATCCTGAATAATTCGTTATTTTCCAGAAAAAAATCAACATACACGCGAGCATATTTCAACAGTAATTCCGAAGCTGTCCCTTCCTGTCTGGAAAAATTTTCTATTTCTTTGTGGCGCTCAATATTGGCTGAAATCAATATTTGCGTATAAATTTCTTCTTTGCTGTCAAAATAAAGATATATCGACCCCTTGCTCACTTCTGCTTTTGCAGCAATCAGGTCAACTGTAACAGATTTGAAACCTCGCTCGAAAAATAATTTGCGGGCAGCTTTCAAAATTGAATTTTTCCGATTTTCCTTTTCTTTTTTTCTTCTTTCTTCAGAGCTCAAGATTCATTCTCCTCTCAACCAAGAAGACACATTAATAAAATAAATGAATAATAAAAAAATTTATTGAGCGTCTGGCAGAGCGTTAATGATTTTGATGATTGCTTTGCGCAGAGAGTCCGCCTGTCGCGCTCTCATTCAGATTCCATTCTGCAAGTCATTGTAAATACTTAACAAAGAATTAACTTGGCACGCATGGTGACTTACGGTCATAATGCGTACCCCAAATGATTACTGCTGTCAAGGGAAATTACAGACCTTCAGAATTTATACTTGAGGCGGAACAGAAAATCCGCCTCAAATGGATCGAAATGTCATCCGACGACAATGGTCGAAGTTGCTGACATCAAATCAGAAGATTGGATCAGTTGCGTAATTTTTCCAGCTGACGAACAATGCTTTCCAGGGGCGGCCGTTCATTAATATCATGGACATCGATGTATCGAATAATTCCTTTTTTATCGATGACGATGATTGCCCGTTCCGCCGTCCCATCGGAACGCAAAATGCCGTACCGGGAAGCGACGGCACCATGTGGCCAGAAATCTGAAAGGACGTCAAACCAAAGTTTGCCCATCTGATTCGTCCAGGAATACAATGTCGGAACATTATCAACGGATATCCCCAGCAGAACGGCGTCGTTCTCGGCAAAAAGCTCCTGGACGATATTGTAGCCGGGCCATTGATCGGAGCATACCGGCGTCCAGGCCGCCGGCACAAATGACAATACAACATTTTTCTTACCCGCATAATCCTTCAGCGAAACCTTTTTGCCGCTTATTGCATTGAGTGTAAAAGCGGGCGCCGTCTGTCCAACTTTGACTTTTACAACACTGTCAACCGGTTTTAGTTTGCCGACCCGGTAAATATTTTCCTTGTATGCATCCGACAACGCAAAAGCGTTTGATACGAAAAACACCGCTATCAGCACCGTTAGAAGAATTTGCTTTTTCATCATGATCTCCTATTTCACATCCGCCAGTTTAATCACTTCGTCAAGAAACGCTTCAACATTTTCATGGGCGCCCAGCCGGGAATAAACCACTTCCAGTTTTTTAGGACCTTGTAATTTCATCACGATGAAATAAGGCGTCCGGACCTCTCCGATCATTTTATGAACTTGAAAATCCGCGTCAGGAACCAGCGGAAATTCCACTTTGTATTTCTTTTTAAACGTATTCACTTCAAACTGGGAATTTCCGACACCGATACCGAGGATTTTTATTTTACCCTTCAGTTTGGGATTGTTCTCAATCAGTCCGAAGAAACGGTTGACGTTGGGTGCGTCCTTCTGGCAGTAGGGACAGTACATACTGAAAATCTGAATAATCAATACCTGCCCCTTAACCTCGTCCGCCTTAAACGTTCCGGACCCGGAAAGACCAAGATATTTGAGGTCCTCGGAATCAGCAGGTTTGGGCAATTTCATCTCGGGGAAGGAGCTGCCAACCTGTGGCGGCTGAGTGGGTGCGGCT